>JALVEG010000048.1 GCA_027031145.1 Saprospiraceae bacterium
AGATACCTTTGATCAGATAAAAGAATATGAAAAACCTGAAAAAAACAGTTGATTTAAATATATTTCATTTTTTTGCATTGTGGGTTGATTCTCCTTTAGGAGTCAGAGGCAAAGGGAGGGAAAAGCGAAAAAATGAAATGTTCCCATCAATATTTTTAGTTTTACAAGTTTGATATTTATAGTTTAAAAAATATTTATGAGCAAAAAGGAGAAAGTTGCATTTTACACACTTGGATGCAAATTGAATTATGCTGAAAGTTCGATTATAGCAGCCGATATGGCAAAAAAAGGTTATGATATAGTTGATTTTGATGAAAATCCCGATATTTTTATTATAAATACTTGTTCCGTTACTGATTTTGCAGACAGAAAAAACAGGAAAATCATCAGAAAAGCAAAAAAAATAAATCCTGATGGTAAAGTGATAGTCATTGGATGCTATGCACAGCTTAAACCGGAAGAAATTTCTGAGATCGAAGGAGTAAATCTTGTGTTGGGAGCAGGTGAGAAATTCAATATCGACAAATATTTGAAAGCGATACCTGAAGAAAAATTTATTTCTTGTGAAATAGAAGATGTTTCAGGTTTCCATTCAGCTTATTCATCGGGTGACAGAACAAGATCCTTTTTAAAGATCCAGACAGGATGTGATTATATTTGTACATATTGTACTATACCAAAAGCCAGAGGAGCAAGTCGTAGCGGTACCAGTGAGGAAATATTAGCCAATGCAAGGGAAATTGCTGAAAAAGGTATAAAAGAGATTGTTCTTACAGGAGTGAATATAGGGGATTATGGAAAAGGGATTGAAGAAGATATAGATTTTCTCGGTTTATTAAAGAAACTGGATAAAGTTGAGGGCATTGAGAGGATCAGGATATCATCGATAGAACCTAATCTTTTAACCGATGAAATAATTGAATTTGTAGCAGGATCAAGAGCAATTGTTCCTCATTTTCATATTCCTTTGCAATCGGGATCGGATAAAGTTCTGCAATCGATGAAAAGAAGATACAAAAGAGAACTTTATAAAGAGAGAGTACAAAAAATTAAGGAAATAATGCCTCATGCCTGTATCGGAGTTGATGTGATAGTTGGGTTCCCGGGTGAAACAGATGAAGATTTTACGGATACTTACAATTTTATAAATAGTTTGGATGTTTCATATTTACATGTTTTTACTTTTTCTGAAAGATCTGGTACGGAAGCTGCTACGATGAATGGTAAAGTTCCAATGGAAACCAGACGGGAACGGAATTCTCAGCTTACCAATTTGTCTTTGAAAAAGAAATTTTCTTTTTATTCACAATTTATAGGTGAAACAAGGAAAGTTTTGGTGGAAAAATCCAAAGAACAAAATGTTTATACGGGATTTACAGATAATTATATCAAGGTAAAATTTATTTCTTCTGCTAATCTTGAGAATGAGATTGTAAACGTTGATCTTCAGGAAATCGATGAAGATTATTTGATGAGGGGAGAGGTGAAATAACTATGCAAAAGCTTTGATGATTTAAAATAGAATAGGGAGAACTTAGGACTCAAAAGCACGACATGAAGGAGTGATTTTGAAGCCGGCTAATAATGGGAGTTTATAATAGTGGGATTTTGTTTTTTTGTTCTAAATTCCTTGTTTCTCATTTTTGAAAAAAAAACACCGGAAGAATTTTCCGGTGCTAACATAATTCAAATATAATTCTAAAAATTAACCTCTGTTTTTCCTATGATGTCTTCTCATTTTTCTGCATTTCCATAGTAGTTTTTTAAGATCTTCTTTGTTGTGGATAGTTACTACTTTTCCATTCCTTAATTTTACATCAAAAGGAAATTGAATTTTAAAATGACCTTGAACACCGGGATTATTTTCTTTCCATTCGGTTATAGCGTTTTTCATGTCTTCCGGAGTACTTACTTCCTGAGTTGTACCATCGGGAAAAACTAGTGTCAATGGTAAAACAGGTTTAAAACATTGTTTGAACTTAGGCTTTTTATCATGTTTTCTGCATTTGAATATCAATCTTTTAAATTCTTCTTTTGAATTGATCGTTTTAACTTCTCCGTTTCGTAGTATAACCTCGACAGGAAACTGTATCATTGGTCTTCCAGGAACACCGGGATTATTTTCTCTCCATGTTTTTACAGCATCTCTAAATTCATCTTTGCTGTTTATTGTTACAACAGATGAATCAGGGAACATAATAATAACAGGATAAACAAAATCAAAACATCTTGATCTTCCATCTTCAGTAATTGCTTCAGGTGAATCAGATAAATCCTGGTCCTGATCCATTTCAGCAAATGAATAAGTAACATCTTCCATCGTTAAGTCAAAATCTTCACTTAACATTTCGTCTTCAGCAGGAACTTGCAATTCTGTATTATCTTTATTACAAGATGCTATTAATCCGATAAATAACACCAGCGATAAAATCTTGAAACTAAAAATTAATTTTTTCATAAATCTCTTTTTTTGATCATTGAATAATAATATTTACGTCATTATGACTATTCAAATTACAATTGGTTTAATCGCATCTCAAATGTTTGCAAAAATATAAGTTACAGCGAATTTAATTTTTCCTGAATTTTTTCTTTCAATTTATCTTCAAGATCATTTCTAAAAAATGCTGGCTCCCCTGATTTTTCATCTATATCTTCGTTTATTGCTCTTTGATCTCCTTCTATTTTTATTTCCTCATAACTGTCGGAAAATTCGGTAGTAAAACTTTCACTTTCGATTATGCATTGCCCTGTCATATCATCAACATCTATTGTAGTAGTATTGTAAGCTGTGATAGTATGTTTAATGGTATATACCGTTGCTTCAATGGTTTCATAAACAGGTTTATATATTATATTTCCTGCTGTGTCTCTCGTTTCTTTGGTTCCCACTTCGATATCTTTGAAATATTGATCTTCAATTTTATCTTCTTCTTCATCAAAATCAATTGAACTTTGATTTACTTCTACTACGCAATCCGGTTCAAAATCTGCTCCGGGCGGGATTTCCCTGAAAAATAAAGAAGTTCCCAAATCCAGATCATCACATTCATAATATACGATTCCCTTATTTAAACTAAACTCCAATAAATCATCAATATCATTAAAAAATCCCGGACCGCCCTGATTTTTAGATTCTGAAAACTGAAAATATGCTTGTCTTGCTGTTTCTTTGAGTTTGGTCTGCCTATATTCTTCCAAAAATTCCAATCCCGAATTATAATAATATTCTGCGATTTTAAAATCCACATCTATTTTTGCAGAGCATAGTTTGTCATATATGTCTGTAATCATTTCTCCGGAATTTATATTTGCTTTGCCGAGACTATTTAAAACATCATAGTATTTATCCTGGACTCTTATCCAATTATTGATATTATTTGACTTAATTTTATCTTTGTTTTCATACATGGTTTTCTTTACAAGCTGGTCAGCAGCTTTTTTAAGAATGAGTTCGTTTTGTTCTATATTTTTTCCCTTTTTTATCTCATTCGATGCTATATTCAAAGCGGTTTGATATTGACCTTTTTTTAGTGCTTCCCTCGGAGACGTACAAGAAAAAAACAGAAATAATATTAATGCCATATTAAGAAAAGATTTCATGTGTTTTTTTGAGTTTAAAGATAATTGTTTTTTCAATTGTATTAAAATCAGATGAAATATTTAAGAAATATTTAACAGAAAAGATAATTGCATTAAAGGGTATCTACTCAGGTGGATGTGAAATCATTGGTACCGGGAGTATATGCGGTGGAGTATGTATCGTATATAGGCGGGGGGAGGGATGTGAAGAAGCTGGTGGTGGTGGAGTAGGTTAGTTGTCTGAATTAGGGTTTACCCCGTAGGATTTTTATCCAACGGGGTGAAGGATTGGGCGAGAGGGCGAGACTGAGAGACTAAGAGACTGAAAGACGGGGAGATGAGTAGTGAGAGAGGGGGTGCGTGTTGCAGGTTGCAAGTTGCAGGTTTGGAAGGTGTTTTGGGGACACTGAAATTTAGGATTCGAAAGCACGACTGAAAGGAGTGATTTTGAATCCGGTTTTTGAAAATGGAATAATGTTTTTTTGTTCGTTGTTCTGTGTTTGGTGTTTTTGAAGCGAGATGTTTGGACTGTCAAATTTATTTGACAGATGTCATAAGTACTATAAATATAGAGGTTTATGGAAGATTGCCGTCTGCTTTAGCTGACGGATTAAGTTAAAAAGAACATAACTCAAAAAGCGCATCCATATCCCTGTTTTGGCGGTATTTTTGTGGTGAAGCAAACAAAAATAGTGACAAAATGAGAAGGGAGCTTAACTGTCTGAATTAGGATTTACCCCGTAGAATGATATTCAACGGGGTGTAGGATTTGAGGATAGTAGGATTTTTTATGAAAAATACAGCGATAATCAATAAAAAATCGTTATATTTGGGGATAAAATATTGATTGGTTTTATGGATATGAATGGACAAACATTAAAAATATTTGAGTGTTATGAAAATCAAAGAAAATTTGACTTTAGCACAGGTTTATTAAAATCAGGAGTATATTTTATAAAATACCTTTCTGATAAAGGTGAACAAAAAATAAAGAGATTATTAATTGTTGAATAAAAATTCTGAGTGGTAAAGAGGCTGTCTAAAAAGTATCTCAATTGATTTTCAATGATTTATTTGCCCCTACCCCTAAAGGGTAAATCATTGAAAATCAGCCACCCTTTAGGGTTGGGGCAAAAGCTGATTTTCAATAATCAATCTTTTTAGACAGCCCCTTAATTTTTAAACAAACAGATTATTATGTATAGATATAGCTTTATTTTTCTTGTTTTTATTATGCAGGTAGTTAATATAAATGCACAAAATAAACGTGATTATATTTGGCTTTCGGGGTATTCATATATTCCTGTAAGAGGAAATGTCATTAATTTTAATAATAAAGGTAAGATTGATAGTATAATTTTAGGATTTGCTAGGATTGGCGAAAATAATACGATAATATCAGATAAAAAAGGGCATTTGCTTTTTTATTCAAATGGATGCGTTGTAATGGATTCTACCCATAATTTGATGGAAAACGGAGATAGTATAAATTATGGAGAAGCCTGGGAAGAAGATTGTAAAGAGCCTTTTGCATTTGATTACGGTAGTCAAAATTCCATAATATTACCTGATCCCGGAAATATAGATGCAGGACGAAACGGTTATTATTTGATACATAAAAGGTATGAATTGATATCCGAACCAATATTGCAGGCATACAGTCCGGAATTGTATTATACTTATGTAGATATGAATGGAAATAATGGAAAAGGAAAAGTAATAGAAAAGAACAAAGTCATATTTAGTACTACCAATATGCCTATAAGTTATTTAACAGCATGTAAGCATGCGAATGGAAAGGATTGGTGGATAATTTCACAAAAGAAAGATACTAATTTATATTATATAGTCTTATTAAATACAGACACTATATCACTTGTAGATTCAATTAATATTGGATAT
>JALVEG010000049.1 GCA_027031145.1 Saprospiraceae bacterium
TTATCAAAATTTATTCCGATCCTGATGCATTGAATATCAGTGAATATATAAATTCGGCAAAAGCTTTGGCAATAATCTCCGGAATTTTGCTATCTGTAGTTGTCGCCTTTTCTGCCGGTGCGATTATTCAATATTTGAGCAGATTCATTTTTACATTTCAGTATGAAAAACAAATGAAGTATTTCGGAGCTCTTTTCGGTGGTGTCGCAATTGCCATTATTACATATTTTATTTTGATAAAAGGAGCAAAGCATGCTGCATTTATGACAGATGAAATAAAATCTTCAATAAAGACCAATTCTTTTCAATTAATATTGTACAGTTTCATAATTTGGACAATTATTTTACAGTTTTTGTATTCAGTTTTCAAAATAAATATTTTAAAAATCATTGTACTTGTAGGCACATTTGCACTGGGACTTGCATTTGCCGGAAACGACCTTGTCAATTTCATCGGGGTTCCTATCGCCGGTTACAGTTCATATCTGGATTATTTACATAATGGTGCAGGAGCTGATCCGGGTTCTTTTATGATGACTAATATGGCAGGGCAGGTAAAAACTCCCGGATATTTACTGGTAATTGCCGGATTGATAATGGTAGTAACTCTTTCCATTTCCAGAAAAGCAAGAAATGTAATAAAAACATCAGTAGATCTTGGCAGTCAGGTTGATATCGAAGAAGAAAAATTTTCTCCTTCACTTTTTTCCAGCGGACTGGTAAGAGGTATTTCCAAATTTTTCAATACAATAGTTAAAATAGTGCCTCTAAGTATAAGAAGAAGTATAATAGCGAGATTTGATCAGTCTCATTTTAATAAATCGGTGAAAAGATCGGATAAAGATGCTCCTTCCTTTGATTTGATCAGAGCTGCGGTTACACTGATGGTAGCATCTGTTTTGATTGCTATCGGAACCAACTTGAAATTGCCGCTTTCAACAACTTATGTTACTTTTATGGTTTTCATGGGGGCTTCTCTTGCTGACGGAGCATGGGGAAGAGAAAGTGCCGTATACAGAGTAAGCGGAGTACTTTCTGTCATAGGTGGCTGGTTCTTTACTGCGTTAATTGCTTTTATTTCAGCATTTATTATGGCATTTATCATATATTACGGTGGCATATTCGGGTTATTGATTTTAATATTACTTGCCGCTTATTTGATTTACCATACATATTCTTCATTTAACAAAAAGAAAAATAAAGAAGAGGAATATGACAATGAACTGGATATACCTGCCAAACAAGATTTATTGAGTAGTCAGCAGATTTATGATAAAACTTTAAACATGATTGATATTATGCTTGACGATATCCCTAAGATATTGGAAACTAATATAAAGGGATTGGGAAAAGAAGATTTGAAAATACTCAATAAAGCAAAAGAATCCAATAGCGTATGGCATGGCAAAACAAAAAGGATGAAGAGTAAAATACGAAATATCGTAGAAAAACTTTCCGAAAAATCAGTTTATGCCGGCAATCAATATGTAAGAATAGTCGAAAATCTCAGAGATTTGTATTATTCGACACAAATGATAGTCAAACCCAGTACTCAACATGTAATCAATTATCATAAACCATTTACAAAAGATCAGATCAAAGACCTTACTGAAATAAACAATAGACTTAAAGATTATTTTAAATCGATCAAAGCGGGAATGCACAATCCCGATTCAGATTTCATCGCTTCAATCAAAGCTGAAAGAAATAAGATTTTGGATCTGATTGAAGTTTACAGAAAGGTTCAGTTAAAAAGGATCAAAAAAGCAGAAACAGGAGTCCGAACAAGTATATTATATATCGATATTCTTAGTGAATATAAAAATATGCTTCTTCTGGGTTATAGTCTTGTGAAAATAGTTGATGAATTTGAGACCGAATTGAATCTTGAAAAAGAAAATGGAGAAAATGAATAATAACTGCTGCTTTCGCAGATGAG
>JALVEG010000050.1 GCA_027031145.1 Saprospiraceae bacterium
GTTTAATTTCAAATTAAAAAAAAATGGGGAAAAGAGTATATTTTGACGGACTCAATGTTCTAAGGTTTTTTGCAGCATTAGCTATCGTGGTTTTTCATAGCTCTCAGTGGTATCATCATGATTTTTCCACTCCGTTTAAAATGTTTTTGCACAATTTGCCTATCGCAGTTGATTTTTTCTTTATTTTGAGTGGATTCTTGATTATCTTTCTTTTATTGATGGAAAAATCAGAAACAGGTTCTATCAGTATTAAAAATTTCTATTTGAGAAGAGTATTAAGAATTTTTCCATTATACTATTTTATAATATTAATTGCTTATTTCTTTTTACAGACTCCAAAGGATAATATCGCATGGGATAAATTTTTATATTTTGCAGGAAATTTTTGGATGATAGCTAAAGACTCATGGACAATTGCAGCATTAAATCCATTATGGTCAATCAATATTGAAGAACATTTTTATCTATTTATTCCTGCTTTAATTCTCTTGATCCCGACAAAATACATCAAGTACTTATTTTTCAGCATTATATTATTTTCTATAGGATTCAGAATTTATACCACACTTACTATTAACAATAATTGGATGACAATATATATGCACACTCTAAGTCGAATAGACTCTATGGCTATCGGAGGACTTTTAGCTCTTTATCACTTCAAAAACAGAATAAAATTTAATTTGCCTGTGAGTTTTTTCATATTGCTGATGATGGCATTATTTATTTTGATGAGCTTGGTTGATTCCAAAGACTATTCCACACTTTATTTTGCAACTATAAAAAAATATATTTTTACAATCCCGATGTTACTG
This sequence comes from Saprospiraceae bacterium, assembly GCA_027031145.1. GTDB lineage: Bacteria > Bacteroidota > Bacteroidia > Chitinophagales > Saprospiraceae > JADJGA01. Next base: position 816 of record JALVEG010000050.1, read on the forward strand.
GTTTTGATACTATTTGTTTTTAATGAAAATAAAGGACTGAATAAATTAAAACGCAATAAAATTTTGAATTATTTCGGTAAGATATCATTTGGTATATATATTTACAATGCAATGATTATTGATTTGTTAGACAGATGCGAATGCCTTCACGGATGTTATTATATCAAATTTTTCCTTGATGTTTCATTGACATTAATCACTGCTTCATTATCATACGAACTTTTTGAAAAACAATTTTTAAAAATAAAAAACAGATTTCAGATAATAAAAACAAAAAAATGAAAAATAAAATTAATAGACATCGGTTGTTAAATACTCATTTCCTGTGTCTCCTTACTTACTAAAGCCTTAGCTTGTTGTTTAAAAATATTGTTTATTATAAAAAATACTATATATTTGAAATTAATATTTATATAATTTCATAAATATGGTGTTTTTGGAATAAAAAAATATCATATCTTTTTTACAAAATATATATCATTATGAAAAAAAATATCCTATTATCCTTTCTTACTATTATTGCTTTTTTCTTTTCTTCAACTGTTTCTTTTTCGCAGTTCAATGATGAAATAGAATGTTTTTCGATAATAGCCGGAAAGAATTCCAATGAAGATAAAAATGTTTTGCTGGCGCACAACGAAGATGACTGGGGTGATTTGTTGGTAAATTGGTACAAAGTTCCGGCTCAAGATCATAATACCAATGAAAAAATAACTCTTCAGCATGGTGCGACAATCCCACAAGTCGATCATACTTACTCGTATTTGTGGATTGAAATGCCCGGAATGAAATTTTCCGACAGTTACATGAATGAATGGGGCTTAACTATTGCCTCGGATCAGTGCAAATCCAGAGAAGATAAAGCGGAAACAGAAAATGGAGGTATCGGTTATTATTTGAGGCGATTGATGATAGAAAGAGCAAAAACAGCTAAAGAAGCGGTAAAAATAGCCGGAAAACTAGTTGAAACATATGGCTATAATTATTCCGGAAGATCCTATTGCATAGCAGACCCAAATGAAGCATGGATGATGGCAGTTGTAAAAGGTAAGCATTGGGTAGCGCAAAGAATTCCCGATAATGAAATTGCTGTGATCGCCAATTGCTATACCATTGATAAGATAGACCTGTCGGATACGACTAATTTTATGGGAAGTAAGGATATTGTGGATTATGCTATAAAAAGAGGTTGGTATAATCCTGAACCGGACAAAGAATTCAGTTTCAAATTTGCTTATGCGGAACCCGGTATTGTAAATGCTATTTGGAATAAACCAAGAGCTATGGCTGCTATCAATATGTTGGCAGAGGAAAAAATAGCTTATGGCAGTAATTTTCCTTTTTCTTTTGTTCCGAAACGGGGAATTACCAGGCAAGATTTAATGAAAGTATTAGCCAGTCATCTGGAAGGCACGGATTTTGAATCCTGCAGCAACAAAAATCCTCATTTTAATGTTGCAGGCAGAGTTTGTTCACCCGGCAACCAATATGGTTTTGTAGCTGAATTGAGAGATGATCTACCCAAAGAAATTGCCAATATTATGTGGATTGCGATAAAAAGACCATGTATTCAACCTTTTATCCCATGGTATTTCGGGATAACTGATATTCCCGAAGAATTTACCTATAAAAATTGGAAAATTGCACTTCAGGATCATTTTGCACAAAAAGATCTAAAGAGTAAAACCAAAGATAAAGCATATTGGAGTTACAAAGAACTGGCTGATATTACTGATACGGATTATTTTGGATTGACAGGATTGATAAAACACAAAAAGGAAACGGTTGAAAACAATCTATTTATAAACCAGTCAAAATTTGAAAAAGGATTTATTGATTTGTACAATATTGAAAAAAATAAAGCTATCAAATATCTAAATTTATTTGAAAATAAAATTATCAATGAAAATCTTGCTGATACGAGACATGCATTGGAACTGTTGAAGTAGAAACAAAATTTCATTAGAGAAGAGAAATAATCTTTAAAAAATTCACAATTATTTTAACAGTACTACCTGCCCTGTCTTCATTTCTTTCCCACATGGGGAATCTATAAAAATCTTATACAGATATACTCCGGGAGATTGCACCTTACCTTTGTAAGAGCCATTCCAAAATTCATCTTCCCTACCGGAAAATACTTTTTCACCCCATCGATCATAGATTTCAGTCAAGATTATATGAACATCTTTTGCCAAATATGGTCTAAACACTTTATTTATCTCTTCCTGTCCTGACGGAAAAAACGCATTGGGTATCAGATATGCTATTGAATCCCCAACCTCATACTCATAATCATATTCACAACCGCTATGGCTTATGATAGTAACATTGTATTCACCGTAAGTCAAACCACTGATATATTCTCCTGCATTTCCATTATTCCAGTCAAATGCATAAGGCGCATTATTGCCATCTATCGACAGTTTTATTTCTCCGTTTTGACAGCCAAAATCAGCAGTGATACTATCTGTCACTTCCAGATGATCGTATTCTATTCTTGCAGTCACTATACTATCACAGCCGTATTGATTTAGCAGGATGATAGTATATATTCCCTCTTCAGTCAATACACTTTCGCCGACTGTCAGTTGCTGATCATCACATAATACCGTATCTATCTCTATTTGCTCTGTGGGATATACCTTAAGATATAGCTGTACTACGCTATCAACGCAGTATGATGACTCAAGAGTATCGACATAATGCCCGGATTG
>JALVEG010000051.1 GCA_027031145.1 Saprospiraceae bacterium
TGCGTGTTTTCTAAGCTGCCTGTGCGGCAGTATACTGTAAGAATCTTTATTTCTGTACCCAATTTATCATACTTAATCCATTATTAGTGTTATTTTACCATATTTTTCCACATACCTCATTATGTCCGAAACAATGGTGTTATTTTAAAGTATTTCAAATTTTTGGTTTTTTACTCTTATTTAAAACCAGGGTACAGTAGCACTTTTGCTCAATCCATATGTATCAAATTTTCCTATCAAACTTGATGGCTCATCTATCTTGTCAACGAATAATGGAAAATTTTCTTTATGCGTCTGACTATACATATTGATATATGGAAGTTTTAAATAGTTATCTTTATCATAATTTTTAAAATGTTCAAGTGCCTCTTTAATAGTTTTATTGTGTCGTTTAGCCTGTTTGGCAACTCTTTTCATAAAATCTATTTTAGGTTGCCTACGAACAAATCTCACATGAGTTGCAATATCTTCTGGAACCTGCTTTATCTCTGAAATATAGAGATAATCTTGTAGCTTGTTCATCCATGTATCTATCTTTAAATTTTCTAAATTATTGATAGAATAGCCAAAAAGACGCAGCCTATCGCCTAATGGAAAATGGCTCTCTTGGTATCCCGGAAAAGAGACACCTATGTCACCTTTCCCATACTCTACAAGTGCCAAATGTATCTGGGTAAAAAATCTTTTCCATAAAAAGCCAAGCCCTATTTCAGGATCGTATCTTAATGTTATCTCAATATAATACTTCATCATCTCTTATTCACCACCACCAAAAACACCACCTCGAATTAGGTTAGCGACAACAAAATTTTTATCATTTTCAGATATATCTTCATCATTTACCCATTTTATCATAAGTGAGTAAAGATCATTTTTTGTTTTTCTAAATGCCTGACCTATCTGCGTTACGGCTCCAAAAGGTTCTATAGCTATTGGAAATTCAGCATTATTATACCAGTTGTCTATTGTTCTTATTGCATTGCCGATTTTCACATTATGCATCGCAGCACAATTTTCAAGCTGGAATAACACCTTTCGTTTTTCTCCCATATTCATCTCCTGTGATGGGAAAACATGCTGCTTTTTCCCAAGCTTAACATAAGCATCCACCCCAATACTCACAAATGTTTCAGTATCACCGTTTAATCCAGTATAAATAGTATCAGAGAGCTGTTTTAATTTCATATCATCACTATTTTTTTCAAAGCCATGCATCTCATAATCATAAGCATTAAAAATAAGATCATCATCTAAAATATTAGAACTAACTACAATTTTTATATTTTCAGCTCCTACACGATTACGCCACAAGAAACGACCATTTGCGATGTTATAAGCATAACGAAAAGCTAAAGTTGTCAAACCATTTCCATTTTGTTTATACGCATCAACTTGTTTAACTATAGCTGCTTCAAAATCTGGATTATTACATGCAAAAGGCTTTCCGAGATTTCCGATAACACGAATACTGAAACTTACTTTCAGCGTATCATCTTCAGCGTATAAGTTTGCATCGTCGCTATCTGAAGCTACAGGATTTGGCTTAGATTTATCCTCATCTTTTGTACCATATGCACTAATAGTCGAACGATTTAGCCTCTTTGTAATAGCTATTTTTTTCCACTCTTCATACTGCGTTGGATCATCGCCCCACTGCCCAGAATACATCAAGGCATCCGATGTTTCAAGTTTCCTTTCAAACGACAAGACACTTGCCAACTCAATTTTTCCATCATTTGTACTTTTTTTCTTTGCCATTATATCTCCTTTTTAGCTATAGATATTGTCATCATTTTTGATGAGATCATTTTGTTTTTTGTCATCTTGACACTCTACACCCTGCTTGCACAGATACCAGTTTTCTTCATAAGCGTAATCCCATATACTCTCCTTTAACTGCTTAATGGTTTTTATCCGATGAGCACTCAGCCACTCTCCAACCGAATGTACAGATTCGACAAAACAGACATCGGTTTCATTGTCTCTGGTATTTGCCACTTCTTCGTTTTTGTACACTTTAGAGATCGCTTTATATCCTGTCATAATTGGCACGAGATAGCCAGACTTTGGTTTTGGGATATACTCCCAGTCCGATTCTGTCTTTTCATTTGGATTGCAATAATTTTTCCATTGTTCCAAAAGTTTTTTATTCTCTTTGCTCTCTTCTATCTGATCAAAGTATGATTGGACACTTGAGGGAATCTCACCCTCTTCATAAGGATTTTCCAAATGATCCTGCCATTCAGAGAAGATCTGTAAAAAAAGATTCTTTTGAGGATTATTTTTTACCAGAGCGTGCAAATGCTTTGTGATTAATGCACACTTTGGTCTGGCTTTTTGCTTCAATGCCGAAAAATCTAGCCACGCATCCAATAGTTCGACATTGGGATTTTTCTTCTGTAAATTTTCGTAATGTTCTTTAAGATAATTGGAGCGATCCATCAACACAAAACCCGGCAACATACGATACATCACCGCTCTTACTTCACTATCTTTTTCAAATGTCTGCAATGAAATATCACCAATCTCCAAAATCGTTCCACCTGCAAGACGCTGTAAATAGCACTGTTTTTCTAACCATTCTTTAAAATTATCTTGCCGATTTCCAATTGTGCCAGAGTATGGAATAACCAACGAAACTGTCATATTCATCTTACCTTCTTCAATAATAGGAGGTGTCTGAGATTTTTTAGCTTTCTCTGTCCCATACAGATAGGGCTGGCTTTTGTTTTGAAGAAAACGCTTTTCATATTTTCCAAAAACATGGTGATGATATTCATGTGATATCACCGCACATCCTGCTAATGATACATCATTAAATTGGTGATTGGATGCCATTTTCCTTGTAAGAGCATGTACAAAACCTAAAAAGTGGGTAATAGCTGGAAACCCCCAGGTAAATCCAGCTATAGCATTGGCATTTTGCACTTTGATTTGTCTAATAATAATATATTGGTTCATACAGCTACTCCAACTCTTCTTTTGATCTCTATCGTTATAGATGCTTCATATTCACGCAACTGCTCCTCCATTAATCGTTTCCACAAACGGGTATGTTCAGATTGTGGTGTGAATTTTTTATCTCTTCCCCTCAGTTTACCATTGAGCCAATTGGCAAAATCTTTGCACACCACTTCTTGCCAATCTTTACCCTTTCGAGAGAATTGAAATTGCTCATCGCTTCTAAAAGGATCAAGAAGATATTGATGCTCCATTTTGAGTCTAATATCTTCAGTTGCAGACCATCCTGAGGGTAAATTTTGAACAGATGCAACATAAACGAACACCTCATCGATAACCTGTTCAACCCACCGCTCTATCCACTTCATCCTCTTCGGATTTTTGAAACTTAGCTCTAAACGATCAAAACGGAACAAAAAATCTCGTAAATAGTCGATATTCTCCTTTATTGTTATGCTCCATGGGATCGTATAGAAGAAATTATCTTTTTGGGTTGGAGGTTGTATACGACTTTGCCATGTCGGTGGTTGAGATGCCAACAATGTTATTTTCCCTCCTCTTTTGCCATTGAGTTGCGAAGCATTTCCATGGTTCGATTGCGTTATCATTCGTATTGCATTGTTAGGAAAAGATACTTTATACTTTTGAGAATATCTATTTTTATTCTGTAAAGATCTGCTTCTTTTTTGCTTTATATCTGAGAGTTTCAAGTAAAGAGCATGAGAAAGAGTAGAAGAGTCTATATTTACAAGTAAATGATATGTTAAAACTCCATTTACTAATGGAAAATAAACCTGCTTAGCTAACGAGTGAGCTTGTGGCTTATGACCAACCAATGCTTTGCTAAACCCCTCATTCCATTCAAATAGTTCTTCTTCGCTTTGTGCAAAACTTGATAGTACTTTGCTTCTATCATTTATAAACTCATAAGCAAGTTTTTTTCCATTATGTTCTAATTCTAAAAACTGATAGACTGGTGCATATTGGTTTCCTGTAACTGCCCCATCAATTATTTTATTGTGAATGTTTGATGTTGTGAGATATTCAAATTTTCTTTCATCAATTTGATCTATAATAGCTTTACTGTCGATCTTTGAATGGGTCAATTTAAAAACATGCGTTGCAAATGTAACACTTGGAGCATCAATACATGCTTGCCTTATCCATTTTGCTGGTTCAAACTTTGCCTCTATTTCTTTGATTTTTCTTCTATAAGTATCGTTAATTTCCTTCTCGTCAAAATCATTCGGTTTCTCTTTAAGCTCCAATATCTTCTTTAGTTTCTCTCTTTGGAACTCTATCGAAGTTTGCCCTTTCTCTTTCTTATTTTTTCTAGGATCAAAAAAATCCCTCAATTCATTTTTTTTGAAAAAATCGTTTTTTTCAAATATCTCAGAAATCCCTTTAATTCTTTTTTTAAGAAACTTTTCCTCTTCTGCTTCTCTTTTTTGTCGAAAAAAATCAATAATAACCTCTTCCCAACTTTCAAACTCTTTTTTCTCTTCACCCATCAATTCCCCTTTTGTTGAAATAATCCCAAATTTGGATGGTAGTAATAAGCTACCGGTTTGTTAGCATATTCGACAATTCTTACTTCTCCATACTTTTGGCTTATCTCTTCCAAATTGTCAATAGTCAGCTCTTTTGAGAGTGCTGTATAAACCGATTTTACATTCAAATCAAACCAAAATTCATTTCCTGATGCTACATCAATTGTATAATCTTCTATTGTTATACCTGAAATCTCACCAAATTGAGCAGGTTTGACATGTTCATTTTTCCATTTCCATTTTGGATGACTGTTCTCATCACTAAGCCAGAGGTAATATGGCTCATCCAACTGAGACTTCCTAAAAGGCTGTTGACGCTGCACTTCACCACACCATTGGGGGTGATATTTCCACCAAACATTTGCAGGCTTATTACCGATAAAAAGTTGGTAAGTCAAAGCCATATGTTCCATATCTACCAAATTACTCCAAGATTCGCTTTTCAGTGTTGCATCTGGAGGAGCGATGATTCTCGGAACCGCGTTTATTGTTTCATATTGTCCCACCTCTAATATATCACTCAAGCTATGACCTTTTTCAGCCTTGAAAGCTCCAATCTCAAAGCCAGGTCGCATAAAACATCGTTCTTTACCTATTAAGGCTTTATAGTTTTTATTTAATAGTAGGACATTGGAAGTTTTAGGTGTAATATTCCGATGTCTCAGTACACGCCCAGCAAGTTGAATAACAGATCGCATAGAACTAGGCTCAACAATAGCCCAGTCATAATCGTGATCACGCCCCACTTCGGCCACAGGTGATGCGAGCACTACGAAGATGTGATGGCGTTTACTACTATTTTTGATTTTTTCATCAAGTTGAACCCAGATTTTATCAGGATCTTTTCTTGTGAGTATCTTGTCGAGATTCTTTTCTATATGCGAACGCACAGCTAGAGGGAATCGGCTATGGTAAATACAGTAATGAATGCAAGTATCTTTAGGAGTTTCC
>JALVEG010000052.1 GCA_027031145.1 Saprospiraceae bacterium
GGGAAGTGCTCTTGATACGATCACAGACATTGAGTAATCGATATAAGCAGACTTCATTTGGTCTTCAATTCTAACCGGAATTATTCTATCATTATTCTCCATATAAATCTTTACTTCTTAAAAAGAACTGCAAAATTACAATTTTTTATTAATATTTAATAACTTTAAACATATAAAATATTTAGTGTCTGCCCGAAAACAGACAATTTTTGAAATTATGATAATTTTTGTTCAGATTTTGATTTTTCTGCAATGATTTGATGCCTTAGTATCAATCATTTGTAAAAAAGTCAAAAGATGACAAAAAGAATCAATTTAAAATTTGATGTGTTTTCGGGCAGACACTATTTAATATTTGATTAAAAAATAAGTAATTTAGCTGAACTAAGGTTTTTATTAAAAATGTGGTTGTATTTTTCGCAGCTACTTTGTATATAATTAACTTTTTGTTAAGATTTAAGTTAAAAAATATTAATTTTGTAACTAAAGATAATCTTCAAACATCAATATATTATTAAACAGCTATTTATTTTAAAACGAAAAATTTTATAAAATGAAAAATCTGATAATTTTAATGTCCCTTCTTATTTTTACAACTTCATGTAGTTCCGTAAGAAAAATGGTGGACAAAGGGGAATATGATGATGCTATTAGTTATTCAGTTAGAAAACTGCAGGGTAAAAAAAATAAAAAACGCAAATATGTTGAAGCATTGGAAAAAGCTTTTGCAAAAGTCACCCAAAGAGATATGAATAAAATCACATTTCTAAAGCAACAAAAAGATGGGAATTACTGGGGCGAGATTTATGATATTGTTATGAATATTGATGCAAGGCAAAAAAGAATAGATCCATTGCTTCCGCTTGAGAGTGAAGATGGATATCAGGCAAAATTCAAATTTGTCCGTGTTGAGCCATTATTAATAGAGTCAGGAAACAATGCTGCGGATTATTTATACAGAAAAGCTCAAAGATTGCTTCAGGATGCTGAAAAGGGAGATAAAATAGCTGCACGAAAAGCTTTTAAGACCCTGGATGAAATAAAAAAGTATAAGTCGATATATAAAGATGTTGTAAAATTAAAGCAAAAAGCATATGATTTGGGTCAGGATTATGTTTTAATTGATGTGAATAATTATTCTAATATCGTTTTACCAAAAGACTTTTACAGAGATGTAAAAAACATAAATACTCAGGAACTAAATGAAATGTGGTTGAAGTTTTTTACAAAAGAAGATAAACCAATGGATGAATTTGACTATATTATTGATCTCAATATAAATGAAATACTCATAAGCCCGGAAAGGGAAAAGGAAAGGGAATTTGAAGAAACTAAAAAGATAAAAGACGGATTTACTTATCTTTATGATAAGAATGGAAATGTCAAAAAAGATTCATTGGGAAATGATATTAAACAGGAACGTTATAGAATTGTAAAGGCAAGAGTATTTGAATTATACAGAACAAAGATTGCAACTGTCAGGGGTGATATAGTTATCAAAGATCTAAACAGGGTAACAAATTATAAATCAGTTCCTGTTAATGTTGATGCTGTTTTTGAATCCTATGCCTCGAGATTTGAAGGAGATAAAAGAGCCTTGTCGAAAGAAACGAAGAAAAGACTCAGAACCGTTCCTCAACCTTTTCCTCCAAATGGTGAGTTACTGATGATGGCTGTTGATGATTTGAAAAATATGTTATTGCAGGAGATAAAAAATAAACTGAAATAGTGTCTGCCCGAAAACACAAGCTTTATTTTTTACAAAAAGCACTTCTTGATAAGACAAAGAAGTGTTTTTTTTATTGTTTTTAAAAATCTATGCAGAGTAAAGCTAAATTTAGACAGATTATTAATTTGGTATGATTTTTGAATTAATTGAAATTGGAATTATATGTTTAAAAAATAGTTGATTGATTTTTTAGATATAGTACTCTTTTAAATTACTCTTAATTAGATTCATAATGAATAAAATACAATCTCCTTTTAAATATATGCTACCGTATTTCTTTTTGATTGTTTTACAATTTGTTGTTGCTAATGGTAGTTTTGGGTTTACCGGAGATAGAGGTTATCGAATACCGGATATGGCTCCTTTATCCAGTATAACGGTTTTTACATGGCTGGATTATAATGAAGACGGAGTGAAACAATCTAATGAATTGAAAGTGGGAGGAATATCCTTGTCATTATACAATGACCATAATAATCTGATCGCAACAGGACAAACCGATCAAAATGGTATTTATGTTTTCAATAATATTTTAAATGGTAAGTACAGGGTTAAATTCGGACGATTTGCAGGATTAATTCCAACATATCAAAATATCGGTTTTGATGATAATGTAGATTCGGATATAAATGTTTCAGGGTATTCTGATTTCGTTATCATTGATCAGGTTTCGGATTCATATTATTTCACAGGGGGATATAGAGGAAATCTACAGGTGTTTTTAGGAAATAATAAAAGTATATGTACGGGAGAACAAGTTGATCTGAACGCAGTAACTTATTTTGGTAAAAGTCCGTTTACATATCAATGGGATAATGGTTTGGGGCAAGCGCCTGATGTTTCAATTTCACCATTGGTTACAACTACTTACCATGTGACCGTAACCGATGCTTGGGGTTTCACTGCCACCAATGAAATTACTATCAAAGTTAAAAATGGAGTGGGAGAGGAAAAATTTACGATTATAGATGGATTTTCTTCAGGGAGTGCTTCTAATACATTATATCTACAGGTTACTCCATTAGATCCCGGTCCAAAATATATATCGGATTTTTCAAATGATGAACTTATTTCAAATTACAGGAGTATTATGCTTCAGTATATATCTGGAGTATATCCTGCAGCATTGGGTATTGATTATACCAATTCCTACTTTTCTAATAGTAATGATGTCGGAACTATTTCAACATTGTCGCTTTGCTACAATAATAATGGTGGAGGACTTAATTTAGACGTAACGGAATTTGATTATATTAAGATTAGAGATATTGGTATAGACCAAGGTGTTTTGTATTTGAATATATCTATGAATGATAATAATGGCAACTCATCAAGTGTTACAAAGAAACTTCCGGGTTTAGGAAGTTCGGTAGTTTTTGATAAAGAAATATTTATTTCGGATTTTGATTCAAATACAGTCGATTTTAGTAAAATTGCAGAAATTTGTTTTGATTTTTCTTCAAAAGATATATCAATTGACTTCAGTTTGGAAGATATATGGTTGTGTCAGTTTACAGATTGTCCGATTAAGTCCAATCCAAATACTGTAGAAATTTGCGAAGGAGATTCTATTGAAATTGGAGCTGAAGTTGAATGTGCAGATATGGTTAGATTTGAATGGGACCATGGTTTGGGAATTGGTCCAAAACATAAAGTTTCACCACCAACAACAACTACATATTTTGTTACAGCTATAGATGCTTATGGTTGTACTTCGACAGATACTGTCAGGGTAATAGTACATCCTGTTCCTTCCGTGATACTTGATTCATATGTTGAAATATGCAAAGGAGATAGTATTGATATTACTGCACAGGGTACGGGAGGAGAAGAGCCTTATTCATTTCTTTGGAGTACAGGGGATACAACAGCAACAATACGAGTTGCACCAGATGCCAATACATCATATTCAGTTACTGTTTCCGATGCAAATTATTGTTCATCTGCCGAAAAAGTGATAGCAGTGGAGGTTCATCCGTCTCCGGATGTTACAGCTACTTCTACTATTGCCAATTGTGCTGAAAGTGACGGATCTGCAACAGCAGTGGCTTCAGGAGGTACACCGCCTTATTCATATATTTGGGATGATGGTTCTACACAACCGGAATTATTAAATATCCCTGCCGGGAAGTATTCTGTTACAGTAACGGATAACAACGGATGCCAGGATAGTACTTCTGTTTATGTAGATGAGAAAGATTGCGGGCTGATAGGAAATTTTGTCTGGGAAGATATGAATGCAAATGGTGTTCAGGATAACAATGAACCACCTGTCCCAAATGTCAGAACAATTCTTTTAGATGGGCAAAATAATCCTTTGGATACAGTGTATACGGATAATCAGGGGTATTATTATTTTTATAGTCTTCATGAAGGGGATTATTATGTTTTATTTTCAAAACCACAGGGCTTTTTACCAAGTGAAAAAAATATTGGAGATGATGTATTTGACAGTGATGCGGATATAATTACGGGAAAAAGTGATTTGATAAATTTGGCAAAATATGAAAAAGATAGTACCATCGATGCAGGATTTTATAGATATGCTTCTATAGGTGATACTGTTTGGGTGGATAATAATGGTGATAATATACAAAATCCAGGTGAAACAGGTGTTGAAGGCTTTGAAGTTAGATTGGAAGATTGTAACGGGCATGTTCTGGATACAGTTTTTACAGACTCTAAAGGTAAATTTCTTTTTGATTCTCTTATACCTGCTATATACAGACTTAGATTTATTTTGCCCGATACAATGAAATTTGTTGATATCGATGTTGGAAATGATAGTGTAGACAGCGATGCTGATACTGTATCCGGACTTACAATCTGTGAAGAACTTGAAAGTGGTGAAAATAATATGAAATATGATGGTGGAGTATATGTTCCGGCGGAATTAGGTGATTTTGTTTGGGAAGATATGAATGCCAATGGAATTCAGGATGATGGAGAACCTGGTTTAACGAATATAGGGGTAGTACTCAACAATTGTCAGGGAGTTGCTATCGATACCGTATATACAGACAATTCGGGATATTATTTATTTAGTGGATTAAAGCCAGGAGAATATAAAATTTCCATATTGATGCCTAATGGTTATTATCTTACTACAGAAAATACAACCGCTGATGATAAAGATAGTGATATTGAAAATGATGGTTTCAGTATATGCGAATTTTTAGAAAGCGGTGAAAAGAATCATACATACGATATCGGTTTGTATAGAATGGCAGGTATCGGAGATAAAGTATGGGAAGATCTGAATGCTAACGGAATTCAGGAAAATGGAGAACCCGGAGTTAAAAATGTTACTGTTGAACTAAGGAATTGCAATAATGATTTCCTTAAAACAATTGTTACTGACCAGGAAGGTATTTATCTTTTTGATACATTGGTGCCGGGAAATTATAAAATTAAATTTGTGTTGCCTCCGAATTATCATTTTTCTCAGGCAAATGCAGGCAATGATACTTTGGACAGTGATGCAGATGTAAATACAGGCTTTACGATCTGTGAAGAATTAACAAGTAATGAAAAGAATTTAACATATGATGCAGGTATCTATCAATATGCAAAAATAGGTGATTATGTATGGCTTGATGAAGATGGAAATGGAGTTCAGGATAATAATGAACCTCCGTTTGGAAATGTAGAAGTTATTTTGCAGGATTGTGACGGTAATGAAATTTCAAGTCAAAATACAGGGTCAACAGGTTTATATTTGTTT
>JALVEG010000053.1 GCA_027031145.1 Saprospiraceae bacterium
TCCTACGGAAGGGTACTTTTGAAATGAAAAAAGTGATTTTTCAGGTATTATTCTACCTGAACAGCTACCTTGAAAAGACACTTTAGATTTTATTAACCAAAAACATTCTGCCTGAACAGTTTCATGAAAATAAATATTAAGATTTTCTCATTAAATTGTACACAGGTTATGAATCAAGCTGTTTTTTCTTTCTGTTTTTTAAAGTCATAGCTACGAGCCAAATTATTACCACGATCGGTATTAAAAGAAGAATTGCTACCATAAAATACAATAATCCGTTTGCCTGACTCCAGTCTACTAAATTGATCATAATCTTTGTTTTAGTTTTGTTAAATAATATAATTTCAATATGAATGATCTTATTGAAATAATATAAGTTTATAAAAATATAACACTAAATTATAAAATTAAAATTAAAAAGCCAAAAAAATAATAAAAAATTCCATTTTACAGCATTCAAAATGATAACTTGTGTAATAATTATAATTGAAAATTGATAATTTATTATTAATTTTATTAATAACGAAATACGTAAAGACCTAATTTATAACTTTTATAAATTAGAGTTAAAAATAATCTGTCTGAATAGAGTGTTTTTTCAAATTTATAAAATATTATCTTTTATCATAATCTATATAATACTTGTTTATAAAGTTTGATATATAAATAAATTATATATATGTTCTGAATATAAATTATTAAAAAAAAAGAGAAAAATTAAAAACTTAAAAAAAAGACATTTTTATCCTTTATTTAATAAAAAATTGATGGGTCATTAATGAAAAATGAAAAATTAAAACATTTTCATATTTGGATAATCCCTATATATTTTATAGATTCGCAACATTGAATTTTAAAATTAATTTATTGAGCTAAACTAAATTAAATGTTATGATTGCATTAACAAAACGATTTTTTGTGGCTTTACTTGCTTTATTGATGTTTGTTACTGTCATAGACGCACAACAAACTCTGGAGGAAGTAAAAAAAGCCAGAGGTCTTAACGATAGCGATGTACTAGCCGCTGTTAAGACATTTATGCCTCGTGGAGGGCGTGATGAATACTTTGGATTTGCCGGAACCGGCAATTCGGGAACTATGATTGTATATGGTATTCCTTCAATGCGTATATATAAGTACGTAGGAGTATTTTCTCCGGAACCATGGCAAGGATATGGTTATGATGATGAAAGTATGCTTATGTTGAAAAAAGCATCTTTGGATGACAAAATTGCTACTTATGGTGATATGCGATATCCTGCTTTTGGCGAAACCAATGGAAAATACAATGGGAAATACCTGTTTTATTCGGATGGTGCCAATTCACGAATTGCACTTCTGGGACTTGACGATTTTGAAACAAAGCAAGTTTTATCACATCCCTTGTTTCATAATTGCTATGCAGGAACTGCTGTAGATCAAAACACTGATTATGTAGTACAGTCCAGTCAATATCCTGCACCATGGGATTTAAAATCCATAGACATGAAAGATTTTAAATCAGGTGTTACTTTTTGGAAATTTGAAGATGTTAAAAGTGAAAAAGAAGGACATCACATCGGTAGAATGATTTTGGAAAAATCTTTTACAGTTGAATTACCTACATTTGTATTGGATTATTTTGATACGGGAAGGAAAAATTCAGATGGATTTGTATACGGTATTGCAAAAAATGCCGGAAAAACATACATTTATGTGATTAACTACAAAGCTCTCTCAGGAAAAGCTGATGGTAGTACCAATAAAATGGCTGTTGTTTCGACAAAAGCTGCAGTTTCAAATAACGGTGTCGCTTTGATAGAAGTGCCGGCTGCAGTAAAAGTGAAAGTTACACCTGATGGTAATAATGCCATAGTTGTAGCAGATGAAGCTATTGTCCTTGATCTATCTAAAGTAAATGATGCACTTGCAAAAAAATCATTTAAAGGAGATGTTTTAAGTATTCCTGTCATTGATCTTGCCGGTGTAAAGACGACATCATTCAAAGTTGGCAACGGAGTAAAAGATGTTGCTTTTGAATACAGAAAAAATACAGCATATTTCTCTGCTTTCAATGATAAGAAAGTTCTGAGATTTGACTATTCAAAAGGTAAAAAGAAAGATGAAATAGCTTTAACTTTTAAACCTAGTGATTTAATGGTTCCTCAGGGACTATCTGCTGAGCCACATTCCAATTACCTTATTGCGGTTGATAAAGAAGGTATATACAAGACAAGGCATCATGTTGGACCGGTAAGGCCAAGTTTTCAGCATTTGATTGATATTTCCGGTGACAAAATGGATGATCTCTATACAATGTCATTACCTCAGGCAAATGTATATGGTAATGTTGGTATAAAAAGAGTTACTATCAAACCTGTTATCAGATATCCTCTTGGTACAAATACAAGAACAGGAGAGATTTCACAGTTTCGTACTGTAGCAGGTCAGGAGAAAATAGAAAGAGATCCGAAAACACATAGAGTTCACGTATTTGGAACTCTTATTCGTTCTCATATCACCCCTGAAATTGTTCAGGTTGACGAAGGAGATATTGTTACATTTCACCTAACCAACCTTGAAAGAGCAGAAGATGAAACTCATGGATTTACTGTTGATACTTATGGTAAACACGGAAGTTTTGAGCCTGGTAAAACAGCTTCATTAACATTTGTTGCAGACAGACCAGGAGTATTCCCGTATTATTGTACTGAATTCTGTTCAGCTCTTCACCTGGAAATGGAAGGTATATTATTGATCAAACCTAAAGGGTATAAAGGACCTACAGGTGGTGGCGATATAAAACTCACAAAAGAAGAATTGGCTGAATATAAGAAAAATTATGAAGCTAAAATCAAGGTTATCAATTCAACTCAGGATATTATCAATGGTGTAGTACAATGGTTGAAAGACAATCATTATGAGAAATATCCTTATGTGAAAGGATTGGCGGAGGATGCATTGGATCAACTTGGTCCTGATAAAGGAGGAATGGCTAAGAAGAAATATGAGCAATATGCTAAAGAAGGTAAATGGAAAGATGCTTTCTTATGGGCAGAACAATACTGGCAATATCAGGTTAAAACCGCAGATGTTGGTTTGAGAGCTAAAAAATTATTGTCTGAGAAACTTGGCGTTAATCAATAAAATTATTTGGTAAAAATTAAAATATATAAAAATGAGAAATATTAAATTGAATATGTTACTCGCCTTTTTCGGTATGGCTCTTATTTTTGCGAGCTGTGGCGGAGAAGGGAAAAAAGGAGCAGCAAAATCAGGAGAATTCGGTGCACCTCGAGGTTCCGAATCCTTTAGTGATGTTGTCAAGCGTAGAGACTTAAATGCTGACGATGTACTGGCTGCTGCAAAAACATACACTCCTGATAAAATTAGCGATGAATATATCGCTCTTAATTCAGGTGGACAGGCAGGTAATATGCCAACATATATGGTACCTTCAATGAGATTGGTAAGGTATCCTGTTACAGCAGCAAGACAACCATATAATGGATATGGTTATAGTAAGGAAACAATGAAAATGATGAGAACCGGATTTATTGATGGTGCTGAAATACTATGGGGAGACACTCATCATCCCGGATATTCTGAAACAGATGGTGTATATAATGGAAAATGGGCAGCTATTAACGATAAAGCAAATCCCAGAATATACATTACAAGTTTAAAAGACTGGGAATTGAAGCAAATCGTTATGAACCCGATTTTCAGAAATGATCACGGTGGAGCATTTTTTACTCCTAATTCCGAGTACATTATGGAAGCTTGTCAATATCCGGCACCTTATGATAGAAAGTATCACCCTCTTAATGAGAAAAACTTTCAGGAAATATGGAGAGGTGGTTTGACATACTGGAAGTTTGATAATGACAAAGGAAAGATTGATATGGGTAAATCTTTTACTTTTGAATTTCCTCCTTATACTCAGGACCTTAGTGATGCAGGTAAAGCTGCTTCTTACGGATGGGGATTTACAAATTCATTCTGTTCCGAAATGTATTATGGCGGTATTGAAAGCGGAAGACCTCCGTTTGAGGCAGGTTGTTCATCAAGAGATGTTGACTATTTACATGTTACTAACTGGAAAAAAGCCGAGGAATTATTTAAAGCGGGTAAGATCGGACGCAAAGTCATCAGAGGTATGCATGTGATCACCATTGATGAAGCTAAAAAATATGGATTATTGTATCTGATACCGGAACCTAAATCTCCTCACGGGGTAGATGTTAACCCAACAGGAAAATACATTATCGTTGCAGGTAAACTCGATAGTCATGCATGGGTATATTCATTTGAAAAAATAATGAATGCTATCAAAAATAAAAAATTCTCGGGTACTGATAAATTCGGTATTCCAGTAATTGGGTTGGAAGATGCTTTGCATACCAGTGTTGAAGTTGGACTTGGTCCGTTGCACAATCAATATGATAAAAAAGAAGGAGTTGTATATACATCAATTTATGTGGATTCAAGAATTACAAGATGGGACTACATCAATGGTAAAGTACTTGGATTTGTTCCATCTCATTATAATGTCGGACACCTTGTTGCTGCTCATGGAGATTCCAAAAAGCCTCATGGTAAATATTTGATATCTCTTGACAAGTTATCAATTGACAGATTTAATCCAGTAGGACCATTACATCCGCAAAATCACCAATTAATTGATATCTCAGGAGATAAAATGAAGATTATTTATGATATGCCATTACCTTTGGGAGAGCCTCATTATACATCTTTGATCAGTTTTGACTATTTCAAGGATATTGAAGTTTATCCCGTAGGAACAGATATTACCAAATATACAGGTACTAATGATGCTTCTGAATACAAATCACCTTACGCTACAATGGCAGGTGAGGAAAAGACAGAAGTGAAAGGTAATACTGTACATGTTTACGGAACTATCAATAATGGCAAAGTTACACCGGGGGATATTGAAGTTGAACAAGGTCAAAATGTGGAAATACACTTAACTGATTTAGGACAAACAAAATTAGATCACTATGTGTATGAGATCACAGCTTATGACAAAATGTATAGATGGCGTCCGGGTGAAACTGCAACTATTGAATTTAATGCTGATAAAGCCGGTGCATTCCCTATTCTGATAGATAAGATACACAGTCCTGACGGAAGGCAGCTTGTAGGATATCTTAAAGTTAAATTCAATACTAAGGCTGATAACGACAGGGTACTTGCATACTCAAAGAGAATTCAGTGGGATAACCTGATGCAGGCATTTAAGCCTTCAGCTATTGAGTTGAAGAACTTGCTGCCTGGAGAACTTGAATTTTTAAATTACGGATGTAATGCATGTCACAAATTCGGTGAGGATTTCAATGGTCCTGATTTGTTGATGGTTGATAAACGTCGTAATGATAAATGGCTTGAAGAATGGATATTGGATCCTGATTCTCACTTCAAGGATGATGATATCCAATCAATGTATAAGA
>JALVEG010000054.1 GCA_027031145.1 Saprospiraceae bacterium
TCCGGTTTTATTTATAATTAATCTAAATTAGAAGATTTTGAGCGTTTTTCGTGATTTGAAAAATCATAATCCCTGTGCTAAATCTTCAAAAACGATGAAATTGGGTGGTTTTCTGGCAGACACTATTTATAATACGATTGCTAATATTTCCTGCTTCGGACAATGCGACGGTTCTATACAAATAACAAATGTACAAAATGCGGTTCAACCACTTTCTTATCTCTGGAGCAATGGACAGACTAGTGCTATCGATTCTGCTCTGTGCCCGGGAGATTACTTTATTACTATCACTGACAGCAATAATTGCAGTACTCTTGATACATTCAGTATCACCCAACCTTTAGAGCTTAAAATTCAAAATATTTCTAAAACAAATGTTACCGATTCTACTTCCACGGGAAAAATACAAATTATTATTTCAGGTGGAATTCCACCTTATATTTACAACTGGTCAGGCCCCAATGGGTTTAATGCCTCAAGTCAGGACATCAATGATCTGTTGCCGGGTTGTTACAAAGTGGAAATTAAAGATAAAAACGACTGTTCTGCATCTTCAGATGACATCTGCATTGAAGATAAAACCACTGCTACTATTGATTTGGAAAAACAATTAAACATTCAAATTTTTCCTAATCCGGCTAATGGTATCCTATACATCAAATACAATAATGATAAAATAAATGGTAAAGATATTCACATCAATATGTTTAGCATTTCAGGCTCAAAGGTAAAATCCGAATTTCAACTTGATAATAAAGTTGATATCAAAGATCTTGATGAAGGCATTTATCTGATAAAAGTAAATACCAACGAAAGATCATTGATAAAGAAGATAGTGGTAATAAGGTAGAAAATAGAATTTCGTAATTATAAAATTTATTTAAAAATAGCAATTATGAAAAACAAAACAATTATTCTCATTTTATTAGCCTTTGTGTTTTTTATATTTCAAATGAGAAGTTTAAACGCACAGAGCCTTAGCCAATATATGATCTCAAGCTCAGAACAGGAATACTCTTCAGCCTCAGGAGTTCAATCCGTCTGGACATTGGGAGATTTTATGACAGAATATATTGGTAATAACAACAAGGCAACTCAAGGATTCTTACAAGCGGAATTATGGTATATTTCCTCTATTTATCCGCTAAGTAAAATCAATGCTAAAATTTATCCTAATCCGGCTTCATCTTATTTTAATATTGAATTGCCGGAAAATGATTTTTTCAATATCCGGCTTATAAATAATCTTGGAAAAACCATTTTGGAAGCTCAAAATATAACAAGACTTCACAGACTTGATATATCGGGACTGATTCCTCAAACATATTTTTTAATAATTGAAAACAAAAATTCAAAAAGCCATTCTTCATTCAAATTAGTTCACATTAAATAATCCATCATCATGAAAAAAATAACAATAATCATCACAATCTTATTAATTACGATTACATCAACTTATGCTCAAAATTCTTTTAAGTACCAGGCAGTATTCAGAGATACTAATGACAAACCTTATATAAACACAAATATCGACCTGAGATTTACAATATTATCCGGAAATCCATCGGGAACAATAGTGTATAGCGAAAAACAAACGGTCGTTTCTTCATCAATTGGTATTGTAAGCGCAAATATCGGTGAAGGAACTGTTTTATCGGGAAACTTTATTGGCATTGACTGGTCATCAAATAAATATTATCTTAAAGTAGATGCAGACATCAATGGAACAGGAAATTATGTATTTTTCGGTACAAATATAATTTCTAAAGTGCCGATGGCGGTATATGCAGACAAATGTGGTGATACTGACGATGCAGATACAGATCCTCAAAATGAAATTCAATCCTTATCTTTTGATTCAAACACAAATCAGCTGAGCATTTCAAACGGCAATTCGGTTACAATCCCAACAGGAGGAGACGATGCAGATGCTGATCCAAATAATGAAATACAAACAATATCAAAATCCGGAAATACCGTTTCTCTGAGTAAAAACGGAGGCTCTTTCATTGATGCAATTGATGATGCTGATAATGATCCTACAAATGAAATCCAGACTTTGTCAAAATCGGGAAATATTATTTCTCTTTCAAAAAACGGTGGATCTTTTACTGACGAAGTGGATGATGCAGATAATAACCCAAACAATGAAATTCAAACTTTGTCTAAAACAGGAAACACCATAACCTTATCCAAAAACGGAGGATCTTTTATTGATGCAGTTGATGATTCGGATTCAGATAGCACAAATGAAATCCAGCAATTGCATTATGACTATATGACCAATGATTTTTGGATTGACGGAGGTCAAGATACTTTTCATAACAATGGTTCTGATATTTGGTCATTAATCCAAACTCTTGAATACCCGTCCGGATTGAATAAAAAATGGGGACAAGCCAATTATCCTATTGTTATGAACAATTTTTTTGCGGACACTCAAAGTATAAAACATATAGATGTATCAGGTGATATTTGGTTTTATGATGGATTTTCCGGACCTGTATTACATCTGTGGAATCAAAATATTCATTTTGACAGTATAGACGGGGATTTCATTATTGAACCACACAGTATAAGTTCTTTTTCAACATCTTTAAACAAAGGATTTCATATAGATGATGACGGTTTATTTTTTCATGAGTATTTTGGTGCTCAATTCAAGCCAATAGATATAAACAGAAACTATGGAATAAGAATGGTAAGTCCTGCGGGATTTAAAACTGTAGATATAAATAATACCAATGGAAACTTATTATTGTATCATGATAACGGAACTCAAAAAATTGAATTAAAAGAATATATTAGTGGAAGTGGTGATATAACAACATACAATATAAACGGAAATCCTATTTGCTATCTAACTTCTGCAGGTACCAATCTTGATCATGGATATATTGCAGTTGGAAATGAAAATGGTTCTATCAAAGCCGGTATGTATGTTGATAACAATGACAAAGGACATATTTTTGCTGATATAAAAAATTTCGTCATGCAGGATCCTGAAGATGATGAAAATATGATAATGTATGCCAGTTTGGAGGGCCCTGAAGCAGCGGCTTATGACAGGGGACGTGGCAAATTGGTTGATGGAAAAGTTTTTGTTCCATTCAAAAATCATTTTAAAAAAGTAGTAAATACCGCTGATATGACAATTCAGTTGACACCAATGTCTGCGGAATCAAAGGGACTTGCTGTAACTCAAATAACAGAGGAAGGGTTTTGGGTTCAGGAACTTTATCAGGGAACAGGAAATTACAATTTCTTTTGGGAAGCAAAAGGAGTAAGAAAGGGATTTGAAGATTATAATATCAATGTACCAAAATCAACATTTATAATACAAAAAACGGTAAAATAATCGTTAAAAACAATGGCTTCGTTACGAAAAAAGCAGATATTTAATAATTATGAAACAGCATTTATTATATTTTCTATTATAATAGTTTTATTTTCATCTTGTTCCAAAGAATTTGAGGTAAAACGTCAGGATAATGCTATTAAAATTGCATCATTTTCAAAATATAGTTGTCAAAATCCTGTGTTTTCTCCTGACGGGCAATATTTGGTATATACTCGTTTCTTAAGAGGATACAATATCGGACCATCTGAACTTGTAAAGATAAAAATAGATGGAAGTGCTGAAAAGATTATCGTATCTGCATCGGATGCCGATAATGTAAATGTTCCTCAAGGTAGTTGGGTCAAAAACAAAATATGTTTTTCTTCAGATCGAGGCGGAGGAGCTGATGAGATATGGATAGTCAAGGATGACGGTAGTGATTTAGAGCAGATTAGTTTCCATGAAGAAAAAGACGGCATTTATTATATCGAACCTGTTTTTAATCCCAAAAATACAGATTTGATCGCATTTGAATATGTCAAAGGAGAAAATGACGCTAATGCCATTCATCGAATTGCTTTGCTCAATGTAAATACAGGATCCATAAAGCTATTGACAGATACAACTTATGATGACAGATTGCCGGGATGGAGTCATGACGGGAAGAAAATATTGTTTCAAAGAAATGAATATGGACAAGATGAGGGTTGGAAGATATATGTCGCTGATATTGACACAGAAAAATCCAATCCTTTATCTAATATTCATTCTATCTCTTATGGCAACTCAGACGACACTGATTGCTCCTGGAGTTTTGATGATAAATATATACTAAGTTCAAGCAATCATGGAGGTCTGGAGGAACCAAATATATTCTTATTTTCAGTTGACAAAAGCCGTGTACCTGTAAGAGCAACATTTAGCAGTTCAAATGAAGATGGTGCAGCTGCTCAATCACCCAATGGAGAAAAAATCGCCTTTGAAAGCCATTATGGAGAAGAAGAAGATTATCCTTTAAGTATTTGGATTATTGAGCATCGATAAAAGGTCACAATACTCTTCAAAAAAAACTTTTTTATCCTCCCCTCAATCTCCTAGGTGAGACACCATACTCTTCCTTAAAAACTCTGCTGAAATATGCAGGATCATTAAATCCTGTGTCATAGGCTATTTCTGAGATATTCAAATCGGTAGTTTCCAGGAGTTCTTTTGCCTTTTGAAGCCGGATATGTCTTATAAATATAGCAGTTGATTTACCGGTTAATGCTTTGAGTTTACGATACAATTGGGTATCGCTCATTCTCATTAATTTTGCCAAAAATTCAGAATTAAGAAATGAATTATTTATATTATCGTTAATATTTTCTTTAATTTTAACTAAAAATTCCTGTTCAATACTTTTAGATCTGCTTCGTTTTATTTTGTTCCAATTAATTGGATCTTTGAATTTTTCCTGAAGTTTTTTACGCAATAGGATCAACTGTTCAAGACGAATATTTAGTTCCTCTATATTAAATGGCTTAGTCAAATATGCTTCAGCACCGTATTTCAACCCTTTTAGTTTATCTTCCTCAGCTACTCTGGCAGTCAGCATAATAATAGGAATATGGCTTGTCCTTATATCTTTTTTCAATTTTTCCAGCATCTCAAATCCATCCATCACAGGCATCATCACATCACTGATAATTATATCCGGCACAATATTTATAGCTAATTTCAATCCCGATCTACCATTATTAGCATAACGAATCGAGTATTTATCAGAAATGCTTGAAGAAATATATTTTGCTATATCCTGATTATCCTCAACTATCAAAACCATATCTTTATCATCAGAATCAGATTCGATTTTACCACTTTCATCTTCATCAATCAATGGTTCATTATGTTTAAAATCTTCAACAGATACAGTTGCAATATTCGTAATAGGAAAAACAAGTATAAAAGTACTTCCCTTGTCAACTTTGCTCTCAACCTCAATAGTTCCATCCATTAAATCAACCAGGTTTTTTACCATGGATAAACCAATTCCGGTACCTTCATTCCTGTTTTTTTTCCTGGTATCTATTTGATAAAACCTGTCGAAA
>JALVEG010000055.1 GCA_027031145.1 Saprospiraceae bacterium
TTCACTGCTGAGTTTTACTTTGGGTTCATTGCATTCATAAAGCATATATCTGAGAATTTCGGACAATTTCAGTATAACATCCGGAGTTTTATCCGATTTTATCAATGCCAGTGAATATACATTGTTAAGGGTATTAAAAAGAAAATGAGGATTAATTTGAGACCTTAAAAATTTCAGTTCGGACTGCATTATTTCCTTTTCGAGTTTCTGTTTCTCTCTTTGAAATTTCAGCCATTCCACCAATATTTTAAAAATAGTAGAAGCCCCTGCAACAAAGAAAGTTGATAAAAATGTATAATGAAGATTCAAAATGATCTGTCTCCTGTATGTATCATCGCCATAATGCAAAAGATATAATACCGCCCCTTTGATAGGAGTCAATAGCAATACCGATAATATCAGTGCAATAATATATACCCTCAATGACCTTCCCTTGAGATACTTTGGAAAAAGATAGAAAAGATTGAAATATATTATGAATGCATAAAAAGCCACATTTACAGTCTCAATAATTATCGAAAAGGAATTGGAACCCGTATTCCTTTCAGGAATGATCGTCGCCAACAATATCATAGTCCAAAACAATACATGAAGCAATACCCCAATTGTTTTGTTATTGGTTTTAGTATAAATATGACTTTTCTTGTCTTTATTCCGCATGCACATTAAATATTGTGCTGCTAATATAGCAAAACAAAATTTAACAGGTAAATTTTATAGATAAAATGAGGAAATGGATAGATGAGGGGGAGGAGGAATTAAAAAAGGCTCCCATAGAGGAAGCCCTTTTTTACATATGATAAAGATTGATGATGCTATTTAATGATCACCATCTTTTTATAACCAAAGCTCTCACCTGCTTTTAATTTGTATGTTAAAACTCCTGTAGTATTTAGTTCATTTTTATTAATTGAAATAATATTATGACCTTTTACTCCATTATCTTTAATCATTTTAACAATTTTTCCTGTTATATCAAAGATTGTTAAAGTGAATGTTGAATTCTCAGGCAAATCAAATCCTATTTCTGTTTTCTCACTAAATGGATTTGGTTCGTTTTGATATAACTTAAATAATGGTTTAGTATTTCTAAACTCTAATTTTAAATTATTTATTTCAAGATTCTTCCCAACATATACTTCAGCACGTAATTTGTCAGGAGCGATATTCAATACATCTGATAAATTATTTTCAACTTTTGATTTTACATTTATTCTAAACAGTACTTCATTATCTTCAATATTAGTACCATTGGCATTATTCCAGCTAAATAGTAATTTATCACCTTTAATATTATAATTACTATTATTTAGCTGTAATTTCCCCGGCACAATTTCTTCTACTACTAAATCAGGAATATCAAGAACTAACTGCATACCGTAAACATCTTTAAAGCTTTTTGCATAAAATACTAATTGATATTCATTGTTATCTTCAAGTTTAATATCATCAATTAACAGAGTTATATTATCAGCGTTTCTAGTTTCTATCCTGTTTGCTGAATAATTAACATCACCAACCTTTATAGCATAGAAATCCAAAGATGAAAGATTGTAATATTGATCGATATCAATCTTTTTGGCATTTTCTATCTCTTCTAAAGGTTTAGAAGAATTGATAAACTGATAATTTCTTGATATAGACAACCATGAATTATTAGTAAATCTATCTTTTGCACCTAGTAAGACCTTCCTTATTTCCAACAAATCAGAAGCTGATATTTTACCATTATTATTAGCATCGGCAGCAAGAAGTTTATATGGATCAGATATTTGTTTTATTCCTAAAATATATTTTTGGATAATAACTATATCCAGTGTAGTTATACCTTCAAGGAAATTATTATCATTATAACCCGTAATACTAAAGCTTTGATCCAAATTTTCAAATGCATAATGTCCGTTAGCATCAGTTGAGGTATAATACCTGTTTTCTTCATTAGTTGCTTCAATAACCATATCGTTGAAAGCATGATTATCAATTGTACTTACAATTCCCTGAGCAGTTGAACTCTCACTACAATGATTGATATTCAATAATACGTTAGCAAAATCATAATTATTATCATCGCAATCACCATTTAATGCAAATTGATCCCAAACATAAACTTGAATTGTCAGAGTTGCATTAGCATCATCAGTATAATCACATAGGAAAGTTCTTTGTGCAGTTCTCTCTGCCGGTAACCATGCATCAGCAGTACCATTCATGTAATTTGCTTCTGTACTGATAGCTCCCGTTGAAGGATCAAAGAAGTTTCTTCCGTATTTGGCATATTGCTTAGACCATTTTAATGGATCAACATCTAATGTAGGTAATACATCAGTATATGTAAAGTACAATTTTTCTTTCTCTGTACAGTTATCATAAGACGACAGACATCCAAAGTCACAGCCTCCTTTATCAAATGATCTTGCTTTTAATTCTACCATACCATTAAGCATGTTAGCAGTAGCAATATCTACCATTACTGGTGTTGGTGCTTTCTTATCTGCTATCGTAAAGTATTGGTTTTTGCTGTTTGCATTGCCACAACCATCTCCAACTGTCCATGTAACTCTATAGTTTCCAACCGGAAGCGGATCCAATATAATAATACTGGCATTTGCTGTATTATCAATATCATCTTTACTTCTACTTCCTTTTCTTCCCTGATCAGGTCTAGGTGTGTAGTTGTATGAATATTGTACTATTTCCCATGTATCCATATTGGTTACAATATACTTCCACCAGAATTTCTGATCAATATTACAACTATCTGTTGCACTAGCTTCAAGTTTTACATCATAAGCATAACAATCTGTTGTTGCTATACATTGATCCTCGACACTAATAGTTGGCGGAATAAAATCGGTTACCATTAAAATTTGTGTATATCTATAATAACCGTCTTCTACTACTTGAGAACAGTTCAATTTTGTGCCACTAATAGCATCCACATTATCTTCAGCTCCCGTATTTTGCTCATATACACACCAGTCAATAACAGCCCATTCTCTTACAATCTTATAACATGCTGTATCTACAAATGTAAATGTATCTTCATTTATTACTTCAGCAGTTACAACATTACATGGATTTTCATCCCATGTAGGTGTTTTATCTGAACTTACATTATTAGGACAATCTGTTTTCACATCCCGTGGAAATATAATAGTACAAGGATCAAATGGAATTGTGTTTTCAATATTGATCTTTTGCTTGCAAGAAGAAGTCAAACCACAATTTTCTGCAGTCCATGTTCTGATAATACTTGCACCACAAACTTCCATATCCCTTTTATCAGAATATTCCAAATTAATATCACATACATTTATAACAGAAGGCCATAGTCTTGGATTTTCTTCCGGCTCAAGACTTTCTTCACAAGTTACTGTTAAATCAGGACAATCTAAAACAGGCGGCACTTTACATTCAACATGAACAATCGTCCAACAATCATTGTAATGACCATAAAGATCTCCACCTTCTTCCATCCTTGAAGGTTCAACCGGTCCTGATCCCGGATCTACTTCAAAAACTCTCATAGTCGTCATTACGTCTTTATTGATATCTTCACAGCAATAATATACATCATCATCAAACCATGAATCAATTGTAGCAGTATTTGGATTATCATCTCCATTTAAACCGGTACAACCATTATCGTAGGTCAAATCATCACCGACTCTTAATGCTTTGAAGTAAACAGGATTACAGTTATCAAATGACCCTGAATCAAATTCATCGGCAAATAATTTTGCTTCTCCTTCGAAAGATAATGAAACCTGTTTATATTGTTTGCATGAAGCTATGGGTGCTAAGTTGTCAACTACATTTACGTTGAAAGAACAATATGTCTTATTTCCACAACCATCCTCAAATTTATATCTTACTTGGACATTAGCTCCTTTATCAAGTTTAGTTGCATATACGGAAAGATCTCCGTTTTCCAATGTTCCCGATATAGATAAAAATCCATTACCGAAAATTTCAGCATCAAAGCTTACATTTGAACAATAATCATTGATCATAGCAGGAATAGGCAAAAATACATTTGCTTCGCATCCATATTGATCAGTGCCAACAGTGATATCTTCCGGACAGTGAATAATTTCCGGACCTTGTCTATCTAATACCTCAATGAGTTGAGTATATTCAACCGGATTATTCTCTGATAATGGTTCGCATCTGTTTCTTACTGTCCATGTTCTGAGGATTTCATAACTACCATCACAAATACCTAATTGCTTATCTTCATAAGTAAAGGATAAATTGCAAAGTTCCTCCCATTCGGTAATTAATTCTCCATTTTGATAATAAGGGTATCCAGAATTTTCAGGATCCAATAAAGAAGGATCTTTACTTACATCACTACATTCATAAACAATATTTTCAGGAAATACAATTTGTTCTAAGTCAAATGGAGAAATATAAATATGTTGAGTACAACTAACTGTTTGACCATCCTCATCTACTAAAGTAAATGTTCTAGCGACTTGAGCTCTTGGATCATTACATGTTCCATTATCTTGATAAACATCCTCATAAGAAATATCCACATTGAGTTCGCAACTTAGAAGTTTTAATTCTCCTGTAGCCAATTTTCCTACTTCATTTAATCTTAACGGATCTATGTTGCAATATATAGTAGTATCTGCCGGACATTCTATTTCAGGATCAATTTTCTTTAATATTATTATAGTCCCCATGCACTGATTATTATAATCACCATCATAGACAACATACATTAAGGTGTCATTTATGTTTTCAGCTGTGACAAATGGGGATGTATCCAAGGTATCTCCATTTTGATACATAAGTATTACCTGATAGTCTTCATAACAACGATAATTGTCTCCTTCAAATAGCATATCCGGTAAGATCTCTGCTTCACAAGTTGCATCCAAGGATATATAAACAAGATCATTACAAGCCAAATCAGCAATATCTACTTCATTTTCATGTACTTTAACATCAAATGTACATGAAGCGGTATTGCCTGCAGGATCATATATTACTATCTCAACAACAGTATCACCAATTTCAAAATATGAACAAGGTTCGATTGAATATGTTGTATCTACAACCTCACAGTTATCAACAGCTAATTCTGGGGCATAACATACTACTTTTCTACACTGACCACCATCCAAGTAAACATTAATATCTCCGGGACATATCACGACAGGATTTTCCGTATCAAGAATTGTAACATCAAAGTCGCAACTATCTACATTACCCGATCCATCTGTAAGAATATATCTCACAGTAGTTGTACCTACTTCAAAGAATCTTGTTATTTCTGTTGCAGGTTCAACTTCTCCCGGTGAGTCAGGTACGTTAATATCATCTTCCGTAACAAATTTCAATTCAATGGTACCTTCTTTACAGTTGTCTATGAGTCTCGGATGAATCC
>JALVEG010000056.1 GCA_027031145.1 Saprospiraceae bacterium
TAAAACTTTCCAAAATCCCAAATTTTAATTTTAATTTGATTGGAGCTGGAATTTCCCGGTATTAATGTATTGCCTGATCCTTTCCAATTGCCATAATCGGAAATTTCAAAATCAATATTCTCAATATCCTCAGGTATCAACCCTGCCTTTTGTATATATTCGCCATTTTCTACTTTTGGTGCATAAACTTTTAACATTTCATCAAAACCCATCACTTTCAACTGGAAAGAATCAATTTTCTCCCCATCTTTGATGACAATATTTAGTGGGACATCCAATCCCGTAAGTGTAGAATCAACTCTTGTTTTCAAAATAATATTATCCTGTCCATATCCGGATAGTACTCCGGTAATCAGGATAAATAATATACTTATATATATATATGTTACTCTCATTTCATCCTTCTTTTAAAGAATTTGTGTAAAGCAAGGGCATAATCGTCTTTGACCTGTATATCTATAGAGTCTAATCCCAATCTATTGAAAATATTTTTAAAATATTTGTAATTGGCAGCATACCATTTTTCATATTTTTGCCTTGTGCTTTTCGAAGAAGTATCCAATATCATTTTTTTATCCGTTTCCGAATCCATTATCTTTACCAGTCCGGCGGCAGGCAATTTGTATTCTGCCTGATCAAAAATGTGAATTCCGATTACATCATGTTTTTTACCTGCAATACGCAATGGCGTTTCATAATCTTTTGTCAAAAAATCGGATAGTATAAACACTATACTTCTTTTTTTATTAACATTATTGAGATATTTCAAAGCCATTCCTATATCAGTTCCTTTATTTTCAGGATTGAAATATATTATTTCCCTAATGATCCGTAAAATATGTTTTTTGCCTTTTTTGGGAGTAATAAATTTTTCTATTTTATTGGAAAAAAGTATTGCTCCAACTTTATCATTGTTGGTAATAGCAGAAAAGGCAAGAACGGCGCTGATTTCTGCTGTTATTTCACTTTTTAATTTTGATTTTGTGCCGAAAAATGTGGATTTGCTGATATCTATTAATAGCATAACCGTCAGTTCTCTTTCTTCTTCAAAAACTTTAACATGAGGCTCATTTGTTTTCGCCGTAACATTCCAATCTATGTTTTTTACTTCATCCCCGTATTTATATGTTCTCACTTCTGCAAATGACATTCCCATACCTTTGAAGGCACTGTGGTACTCTCCACTGAATATGTTTTTCGACAATCCACGGGTTTTTATTTCAATTTTTCTTATTCGTTTTATTATTTCAGTTGCATTCATTTTACAATTTTATTATTTTTTGTAAAATACTTCTTCGCCTGATTTTATCTTTTATTTCAAAATATGGTATTATGATCTTATATGTACCGAAAATACTATTGAATTCAGTGCTTAGAACTATTCCGGCACGGTTAATAGTAGTATACTTGAAATTTTCAGGTTTTAGATAATTTCTTATCATTGTTGATTTGTATCCTGATAAATATTTTATATTTTCTTTTAAAAATTGATTCCGGTAAAACTCAAAATTGAAATCAGATGAAAATTGATCTTGAATCTTGATCTTTTTTCCTGTTTTTAGATATAAATTGACAGGAAAACAATTAGTTTTTTCAGAATAACTTTTTTGAACATTAAATCTTGCACTGAAAATATCATTTGAATAATAATCTATATCAAACCATCCATTTGCCTGTAATGTCAGTCTATTGTCATAGTCATATTTATCAAAAAATATTTTTTCCATTTCTTCTTCCAAAGAATCAATCAATAAATCCAATTCGTTATTAAAAGAGATATTCAATTTTTTATTTTCAAAAACAGGATAACTGATATTCAAGCTGTATTTTTTATTGATATAAGATTTATTTTCAAATTCTAACTCATGGATTTTTTTAACTTCCGAATGGAATTGCGTTCCGCTGTTATTGAAAATGTTAATAGAGATTATATCATTTCCATTTTTATTGCAGATCAATTTTTTGATCTTATTGTTTTGAATATTAACAATAAAAGTATCGCATTTCGGATCATTACATTCTATATCATTTTTTAAATACTCTTTTTGTCTTAAATTAATAAAATTGCCTTTTAAAGTATTGTCCGGATTATTAATTAAAACAATTTCAAAATTATCGTTTAATAATTGTCCTCTGTAAAATCCGGCAATAGTTTGAACCTTTTCAAATTGATTCTTTAATTTATGAAATTGTATATCGATTAATTTGCTTCCTGCAATGTTCCTCCACCTTGCTTTGTAAATTGCACTATCCATATTTATCAGCCACATCCCTATTATATCGCTATCCCGGTCAAATTCATCCAAAATTAATTTTCCGTTAACCATACCTCCTTCCAATTTGATTTTTTCTTCACTTGAAGGGTAATAACATATACCTTTCCAGTCATCGTTATTCTTTGAAAGATAAAGTCTTATTTCGATTCCTCCGTCTTTGTATCCGACCAGACTTAAATCCGAATTATTAGCTGTTGAGGAGGAAAACGATTTTGATGTTTCCTTTTGAATTTCATCAATCTGTCCGCTGGAGGTAACGGAAAAAATAAAAAATATCAATATGTTAATATTTTTTATCACGGAACTTCTATTTTATTTACGATTTTGCTGATAATATCTTCCTGGGTAATGTTTTCCGCTTCTGCTTCATATGTCAGACCAATCCTGTGCCTCATAACGTCTGTAACTACATTTCTGACATCCTCCGGTATCACAAAGCCCCTGCGATTGATAAATGCATAAGCTTTTGAAACAATAGCGAGGGCAATACTTGCTCTTGGTGAAGCTCCGTAATTTATCAATGGTTTTATCTCATTAAGGTTATAATTTTCCGGTTTTCTTGTGGCAAATACGATATCCAAAATATAATCGATTATCTTTTCATCAATATATATTTTTTTAACAAGTTCTCTTGCTTTTAAAATAGTTTCTGCTTTTACTACCGGATCTATTTTGATTTTTGTATCACCTGAAAGACTTTTCTTAATAATATCTCTTTCTTCATCTTTTTCAGGGTAATCAATCTTGACTTTTAACATAAACCTGTCCACCTGCGCTTCAGGCAACGGATATGTTCCTTCCTGCTCAATAGGGTTTTGAGTAGCCATCACAAGAAAGGGTTCATCCAGTTTGAATGTTTGTTTTCCGATAGTCACTTGTCTTTCCTGCATTGCTTCCAGCAAAGCGGATTGAACTTTTGCCGGAGCCCTGTTTATCTCATCAGCCAGTATAAAATTGGAGAAAATGGGACCTTTACTTACGAAAAAGTCCAATTTAGCAGGATTATAAACCATTGTACCTACTACATCTGACGGCAGAAGATCCGGAGTAAATTGTATCCGTTTGTATTTTACATCAATTGCTGATGCAAGTGTTTTTATTGCAAGTGTTTTAGCCAGTCCAGGCAATCCCTCAAGAAGAATATGTCCATCTGCCAAAAGGCCGAGCAAAAGTCGTTGCATCATATATTTTTGCCCTACTATAACTTTGGATGTAGCTTTGTTCAGATCTTCTACAAAAGCACTTTCCAGACTTATTTGTTGGTTCAAAGCTTGAATATCTATATCTAATTCCATATTATTATGATTTTGTTTTTCGAATAATGCTTGCTATATAATACAAACACTAAATATAATCGTAAATTTTACCTGTTTTATTTTATTATTATGTTTTAAATCAGATAATTAAAATAAAAATTATTGACCTATAAACAATTATGTGAT
Source organism: Saprospiraceae bacterium (assembly GCA_027031145.1). GTDB lineage: Bacteria > Bacteroidota > Bacteroidia > Chitinophagales > Saprospiraceae > JADJGA01. The sequence goes on from JALVEG010000056.1 coordinate 3,719, forward strand.
CTACAAGAAAAGAAAAAAATGTTTTTAACATTATATTAACATGGGTTGTAATTACTTAGGTATAATCCTTTTAATCGAAAAAAACACTTTTTTACCATATTTCAGGTATTTTTTATTCATTTAAAAGTTATCTGAACAATACTACCTTTTTCGAGTCCCAGGATCTCACCTGCGCTTTGCATATTAACAGCGATTTCCAGATAACCTGCCGAATTGAAAAGACAGAGTTCGTCTCCGAAAGGGACATCACTGTATTTATTACTAATCTTATTGATGGAATTTTTGGGGCTGTATCGCAATTCGAAATTTCTGCCATTTCCCAATTTTCTGAAATGATCTCTTGTTATGTTTAATATAGCATTTCCGAATTTATCTATAAAGATTACGGTTGCTCTTATAGTATCACCTGATAAAACGGGTTTTATTGAGATTTTTTTGTTAATATTCCCTGCCTTCATGCCTATTTCATCCAGAGGTTTTTCTTCATCGATCTCTCCGATTGTCTTAGCAATGACATGATATAAATCCCCTGCAGTCAAACCATATTCCATATATCTTAACTCTTCATTTTCAAGATCATCAAAGATGAGGGAAAGAATTCCATTATCAGGAGCAATAAAATAATAGTTATTTTTTTTCAATAACAAAATCCTGACCCTTGGCGCGTAATAACTGTTGATAGCAATTATATGAACCGTTGATTTAGGAAAAAAAGAATAAGAATTTTCAAGTATGAATGTACCTTCTACTATATCAAAATTTGTGATTTCATTTGATATGTCAATAATATTGCATGCAGGAGAAGAGCTTAAAATAGCTCCTTTCAGGGAGGCAATGTTATAATTGTTTTTACCTAAATCAGTAGTCAATGTAACCGTAGTCATTTACATGTTCATTATTTTGCAACACAAAGGTAATTATATATGTTAAACAATTTTAATATTTTATTATAAAAATATACTGAACTTTTTAAATATTTATCTATTTTTGAACGAAATAGAAAAAATCATTGTTAGGATTTTGCAACTAATTAAAATGTAGAGTGGAAAAAATAAGTGAGATATTATTAAAATTGAACGGTGTGGATCCTTTAGAGTTTTATGGAATCCACGATTCTAAGATAAATATTTTGAAATCGGCTTTCCCTGATTTGAATATTACTATGAGAGGTGATTTGCTTAAGTTAAGTGGTAATAAAAAAGATACTCAAAAAGCTAAAGCCAAGATTGAATTGATGTTAAGGATAATCAGGGATCATGATGAATTGTCCGAACAGTCAGTACGTGAACTGGTAGGAGGGGATAATCCAGTCGAAGGGAAAATACCCAATGGCAAAAGCGGTAAAGCAATAGTACATGGTAGAAACGGGAAACCTATAAAAGCAAAAACAAAGAATCAAAAAAAACTAGTTGAGTCAAGTGATATCAATGATATCGTTTTTGCTGTGGGACCTGCCGGAACAGGTAAAACATATACAGCCGTTGCCTTGGCGGTTAGAGCTCTTCGCAATAGATTGGTAAATAAAATTATATTAACCCGCCCGGCTGTTGAAGCGGGAGAAAGTCTTGGATTTTTGCCGGGGGATATGAAAGATAAAGTGGATCCGTATCTTAGACCCCTGTATGATGCACTTGATGATATGATACATCCGGAAAGACTAAAACAATTCATAACCAACCG
>JALVEG010000057.1 GCA_027031145.1 Saprospiraceae bacterium
GAGATTCATCAAAATATTCATTTGTGCCACCAAATTGAAGAATACCGCCATCGTCCAAAATCTTTGATAATACCATTATCATATCATCATGAGCGTCCAAATCAATTATTGACACTCCATTATGTCCATAAGTTAATACAGGATTCCCATTTTTATCAAATTTATATACAAAAGGTGAACCTGCAATTCTAAAATAGATATTCCTTTCTTTATCGAGATTCAATTCCCCAAAATCACCATCTAAGAAGTCTATATCTTCCATTTTTGCAATCCCTCCATTGCCAAAAGACTGATTCAATTTTCCGGAAAAATCCAATTCGCTTAGCGAATAAGTCATATTTTGAAATGAACTATCATTTTCCGCAAAAGAAAACAACAATCCTCCATTATAAAAAGTCAAAGCGTTTAATGTAGTATATAACGAATCATTCTTATAGATAAACAAACCATTTTCTCCAAATGTACTGTCAATATTGCCTTCCAAATCCATTTTCATTATAAAGAAGCCGTCCTTACTGGAAATCCAATCACTTTCGAGAGCACCACCAATATAGATATTTTTGTCATCTGAAATAATTTTTGCCGGATATAATGAGTCATAAGTAGTATCAATAGTTATTATTTTATCCGGTTTGCCGCTTTTATCATATTCATATATAATAAGATAATCCGAACTATCAACACTTGCCAAAGTTAAATTCCCATTTGGCAATATAGTAAAAGGCAAAGAACCTTCAAATTCAGATACTCCGGTAATCAATTTACCCTGATCTGCAAAATTTTCATCTATTCTTCCATTTTTATCATATTTAATAAAAACAGTATTTTCTACATCATCATCATCATTAAAAAAACACTCTACCAGATAGGAATCATCCCAAATAATTCCGTCAAAAGCGATTGCAAACACATCTTCTCCGGGAAAATTATATAGACTCACTCCCTTATTACCAAAACTTGTATCCAATTGATAATTCTGAGCAAAAATAAAATTAGTAAAAAACACTAAAGCAACAATAATTCCTGATTTCATAATATTTTTTTATTTAATAAATCATTTTTTTCAATAAATAGCATTATCACTAAGTCATAAATAACAAAATTATAAAAAAAGCACTTTGAACTTGTATTAGAAATATCTGTGAATAACGCGGGTTAATATTTCAAAAGCTCCTTCTTGAGAAATCCATTAAAAAATCAATTGCCGGAATGTATATACATTTTTATTATAACGTAAATAAGTAAAAAATGTTACTTTGAATGATTATTCAATCTACTCAGGTTATAAAAATAAGACATAAATAGTAAAATCATAGCAAGTACTCAAGTGCTCTTGTATAGAGTAAAAAACAGCTGATTCTTGAGTACCTTTATACTTTTTCCCAACCTTTTTTAATGTTTTTCTCTATTGCTTCACCGTAAAGTGAGTCAGCTTGCTCTTTATTATTAGTTACTTTAACTTCTTTTTTGAGAGGGTCTTTTCTGCCTGAACTAAAATCTGTATAATGGAATACAAAGGCAGGATAATTATCTAATTCTTCTTTATTGGTTTTTAATAAAATAAATTTGCGTACCATCATCGCTCCTCGACTTTCTTTTGTATAAACTTCCCTTTTTAGTATTTCACTATGTGGCAAATTATCAAGGTCTATGGTTTCTATATCATCAAAAGCCATCACTTGAGTCACTTGTTTGAAACCTACATCCTCAATAGTAGCTTGCTTGTCATCTCTGAATCTAAGAAACAACGGTATAGTAACTGATACCGAGGGTTGATGATAATTACCGGTCCAACCTTTTTTCTCATCATAGGATAAATTCATTTTTAGAATATTTCCTTTAGAATTTTGATTTATGACATCGATACAAGAAAATTCAACTACTGTTTCAGGTTTAATCATTTGGAATCCGAGTCTGTTTCTTGCAACTTCCAAATAATCTGATTTCACTACTTTCTTACTGTATTCTTCGAGCAATTCTCTTCTTTGGTCTTCATTAAAACCATGACTTAAGTGTGCAAAAATCTGATAAGAACCATCTTCCTTCATAAATGCCAATAAAAAATCTCTTAACATATCCGAACGATCTCCATCACTACGTGCAAACCCTATGATTACTGCATCAAATGTGAATTTTGGTTTTATCTTATAAATCGAAAATCCTTCATTTTTCACAACTATACCTTCGTGCTTTCCGATTTCTACTTTTTCTTTGAAATACTCTTCAATATCTTTTTTGTTTTCCGTAGTGAAGTGAGTCACTATATGCACTATCCCCTCAGGAGCTAAGATATTTTTCAGCTTGTTGTATTTATCAAAAACTGTACTGTCAACAAATGATTCGTTTTCCAATTCGATAAGGTCAAAGGCAGCATACTTCAATCCTTTTCCTCCATTTGCAAGTGCAGTGCTTACATTGAACATTCTAGTGCGTTCGTCACTATCCAAATATAACTCTCCTGCAACAAAAAGTTTATCAATACCTTTAGATTCCAATATCGTTTCCATTTCCTCATGAAGATGAATCCGATCCAGTATTTTCCCATTTCTGTTTATGAAGACAGCGTTTTTATCTTCGTATATCATTGCATAAAAGTGCCCATCGTATTTGACTGAAACCAGAAATTGATTGAAATGAGCCAATTTTGATGTGATATGTTCAGCATCTATTGCTATATATCTTGATGCTATTTTCCTTTTATAATCTATTGTTTTTTTAATATAATCGCTAGTCATCGTTCAATGGTTTTAATTCTAAGTTGGACAAATGCATCAAAAGCATATACTCTTTATTATTTGTTCTGCCTTCCAGAAATACTCTAAATGCCTGACCTCCTTCTTGAAAGATGACAGGTCCAGTTCCTTTCTTTCCACTTCCGAGTAAAAGAAAACTTTTTTTGTCTTCCAGTTCTTTGGCCATTTCAAATAGATAATCATACGTTAGTCCGGAATCGTGTATCAGTTGATATGTTCTTATAAATACAAATTTATTAAAAGATTTTTCTATTGGGAAATACTTTCCGGACCATTTCAACGGCTCCTCATCTGTTACATTAGATTCCAAATGCCTTAATTCTCTTTCTTCTTTTAATTCACCTTTGGGGTCAAATACTTTTTCTGTTTTATACACTCGATAGACCACTTGCAAATCCTCATTGATATATACTTTAGGACTTGAGTCTAAAAATTTACCTGTAACTTCCGTATTTATTTCCGGATTACCTGAAATAATTGCTTCTGCCAATTTATTTAGATCTTTATATTTTTTTTGAAGTGCTTCAAAACTCGTTTCAGCTACTCCTTTTATGATTTTTTTATTTGTTACAGGTATATTTGATTGATCTACTTTAATAGCTTTTGAAACAGGTGTAAACCCTTTGAAATTTATGAATGTATTCCTTGCTTTGCTATTGCTGATATGTATTTTTCTAATACTCATTTTCTATTATTTTAATTAAAGCATTCCAAAATCAAAATCATCGTCATCATCTTCTTCGATATTTTCGCTTTCGACAACTTTTTCCAATCCGATAAATTCAAATGGGCTCACTTGGCCTGTAACGATAAATAATGTTCCCTCATTTTGGAGCAAAAAGGCGTCATCATCATCATAATCTGTCCGGTAGTTAAATTCAAAGCGCAAAACTTTTAGTTCTTTTAGTAGTTTTACTAATTCCGCAATATCGATTTCCTCATCGACTGATGATAATTGATAAACTGCTTTCACATGTAGTTGCAAATATTCGTTTAAGGAGGTCTCTCTTAGTTCGATTTTTTCCAAATCAAAAGATGATGGGATTTTTTCTAACTCATTTCCTTCGTTGTCTATCATTTTGACCGAATTTGACGGTATATATTCGTTTTGTTGATTCATAGTGATATACCCAACGCATCCTCTAGATAAAATATATTTTCCGTCATCGGAAATGCTCGCTAGTGTACAATTTGAATTATTGTCGTCTTTCACTTCAATAACTGTATATCCATATAGTTTTTTACGGTCTATTTTTTGTATGCCGAAATTATAGCTTTTCCCCTTATAAAAAAGATGTAATGCTCTTGCCATTTGCAAATATTTTACGGTGCGCGCTCAATTGTCTATTGATTATACGACAGCTTGATTCAATAAATTGATAATATCATTTCCAAAATTACCTATTTATTTTGTAAAAGTCAATTATTTTTGTCTTTTGGTAAAACTAATAGGGCATTTGCTACCGGACGTTCTCCTGCTTTGTCACTTGGATTATTCACGATTCCTTTGTTTTTTAACCACATAGTAGTCGAGCCTCCTCCATCGAGATTTATCGCATCTATGCAATTTAGAGTTTTTAGATATTCTTGTAGCTCATAGAGATTCATGCCTTGGGCTCTTTTGCTTCTGCCGTCAATAGTGATTAGGAGAATGGATTTGTCTGTTGTACACAAGCAGGTTCGAGGATGTCTTTTATTGACAAACTTCAAATTTGGCATCTTCATAGCCTTAGATTCAAGCAATAAAACCGGTCCGGTTACCAATACCGCATTTTCGTTTTTAGAATTTTCATAAAAGTCTTCGTTTTTTGCCTTTTCTATCAAAATTGAGTTCTGTTTGTCCAAAATCAAGGCACCGTTCATTAGGTTTTTTGGTTTTCCCCATTTGTTTTTTTTCGAGCTGTTTTTGCTTATAACAGTATCTTCAATTTCTAAATACGTCACACTACCTCCTTTATCTACATTGAAAAATCCACCGTTTATAGCAGCTAAGGCATTGTTTTTAAGAGCAAATTCTGAGGTTCGTATTAATTTTATTGGGCTGTATTCCAGAGCAATATTGTATTTTTTAGAATTTTTATTTAGTGCTATTATCGAAATAATCTGTTTGCTGTTATACAGTGAATCTGTCTCGATTTGACTGAACAATATAGTGTCTTTTGACATCGCTGATAAGGCATTGGTCTGACTGAAGCCCGCATTAAAATTGCTTGTAAATATTATGATCAGTATAGAGAGTGTTTTATTTAACATATTGATTTTTATTTTTCAGATATTATTTAGGAAACAGATATTCTTTTGGGTTGTAACTAATTATAATATTTACAATGGTCTTTACATCATCAGTCAAATATAAAAGTTCGTCATAGACATTGCCTTTTGCCACTGTTTTTATCAAATTCCAAACGGGTTTTTCTTCTTGCCATCTCTTTTTGCCAAATAAAATCATTGGTGATACTTGTTTTTTATTTCTTTTTTTGTCGTTGTAAGGAGCATAGTGATTCTGGGTAGCATCCTGAAATATTTCTTGGATAGTACCTGCACTTCCCGGAGCAAATATAACTCCGTTTTTTGCAATAGACAATAGTCCGTCCTCTCTGACACTATTTGCAAAATATTTTGCGATATGTGTGGCAAATAGAGT
>JALVEG010000058.1 GCA_027031145.1 Saprospiraceae bacterium
AAATAATATATTCACCCCCTCAAATTCCCAAAATACTCCTTCAATATCTCCATATTTTCCAACCTCGGTGTAAATATTTCAAGAATTGCAGGTCGATTATTGCTTTGAGTATCAAAAAAAACAGATAAATTGTCTTTTAATTCTTCTTCATCTTTTGCTTTGTAATAATTGATGCCGAAAGCCTTGGCGATATATTCCGCATCTATACTGTGGTGTGCTTCAAAAAACTCTTCAAGTTGCCCTGTATCCGAAGGACCCGGAATAAATCTGAAAATATTTCCTCCTTCATTATTGAATACAACAATACGCAAATTTTCTCCCAAATACCGGTTCCACAAAGCATTGGAATCGTAAAGAAATGCAACATCTCCCGTGACCAATACCGTTTTTTTGCCATTCACTATCGAAGCGCCCACCGCTGTCGATGTACACCCGTCAATACCTGCAACTCCCCGGTTGGAATTGTACAAAATATCAGCTCTGGAATCCATCAATTGAGCATATCTCACAGCAGTACTGTTTGCCATTTGAAGATTGATATTTTCAGGTAAATACATATTAACGATATAATATGCTTTAAGATCAGACCAGGATGATTTTTCCAAAAAATCTTTATGTTTTATTTTTACTTTATTTTCCTGTTTTATGTATTTATCCTTAAAATCCGAATTATATATTTTTTTTCTTTTGTCAAGACCTTTCAAAAATGATTTCAACTCGCTTTTTATATGTTTTGTCAATGATTTATACGTATCTATAATCTTATCGGATTCATCCACATCCCAATGTTCGGTAGGATTCCATTTACGCAATAGCAATTTTATTTTTTTTGATACAATATTGCTTCCAAGCGTCAAAAGAAGATTCGGCTTATACTCCTCCTCATCTTCAATACTCATAATAAACCTGTCAATATTATTGATAAAACTTTCATCATAAATATTGGAAGTAGTTTCGGTCATAACAACAACTGACGGATCATCCGAAAGTGTTTTTATTATTTCTTTCAATTCAGTATCTTCAGGCAAAATACCCGTAAGAATGATTTTTCTCCTGCTATCATTCCAAATTTCTGCCAATGAATCCATAACACTATCCGAAAGTTCAGGTAACGGCGATATATTTTCAATAATCTCCACATTATCCGTCCTGAAATTTTTATCCATCCGGTACAGTGGCTCTCTCAGTGGAATATTGACATGTACCGGACCATGCGGTGCTATTTGAGTTAGATTAATAGCTTCATTGAACATACGGTTGTTGTATCTCAATTCATCAGGATGCACTGTCTCTTGAAAAATTTCATAACTGTTTTTAATAAAATTTGCATAGATATTGTGCTGCCTCATTGTCTGTCCTTCTCCCTGATCTATCCATTCCAAAGGTCTGTCTGCAGTGATCACCAACAAAGGAATACGCTGATAATATGCTTCCGCAATAGCAGGCGCATAATTGAGAGCGGCAGAACCCGAAGTACAGGCCAGTGCAACAGTTTCCCCTGTCTGCTGCGACATACCCAAAGCAAAAAAAGCAGCTGAACGTTCATCATGAATACTGAAAGTCTGAAATCCTCTATGCTCATTGAAAGCGATTACCAATGGAGCATTGCGTGACCCACTCGAAAAAACCACTTTCCTAATCCCTTTCTTATATGCAATATTCACAAGATCGTAAACAGACTGTTTTGTATTCATATTTTCTCATTTAAGGCGCTAAAGTACAAAAAAGGGAAATACTATAATAATATCTTATTACTACTGTTATAATCTAAAGAACAAAACATTATTGTGATTAAAGTAACAATTGCTTTTATCGGCTTATTAATTTCATATATCCTTATTGCATTGGGATTTATAAAAATCATTTCTTGGTTAATTAAAGATTTAAACAAAAACATAAAATTCTTTATATCTCCATTGATCTATTCATTGTTTTTCGGAATTAGTGTTTTAGCTTCCGAAGGTGGAAATCCAGGATTTGCCTTGATTGTTCCGATTTTCCTTATCGTCATCTTCAGTTTTTTTTACCATATAAACGTAATAAAGGTAATTGTTTACCCCATATTTTTTTGGTATTTTATTATTTTGATATTCAAAATTTTAAGATATTTGTTAAAAATTCATCATGCCAAACAAAAATAACTCTCAACCACCCTTCCCCTTCAAACCAATGCCATTAATTTTGGGATTAGTTGCTTGGAATATTTTCTTTCTTTTTGATATTTTCACAACAGGTATGCTTGGACAGGGAGCAATGCTGGCGCTGAGTATGCTGTTGATAGTTTGCGTCTTATTGTTAGTATCCTCTGATTTCCGAAAATCCGTTTTAAATGAAGGAGTTGAATTGGACAGGATCAAAAAAAGTTTATACTTTAGTATTGCTATTTCAGGAATCATTTTATTGATATTAATTTATTTGTCATTTAATTAATTCCTAACAATTTATTTGCTTAATAATGAATAATCAAAATAAAATTGAAAAATCAATAAACCTCTTAATGAACATCTGTATCATGATGATGCGCTCAGGAGCAAATACTAAGAGAGTTATTGATAATATAAATCGTTTTGCCAAAGTACTCGATTTTGAATCTCATGCTTTGATAAGTCATAAATCCATTATAATGACTTTGAAAGACCTGAAAACTAAAGAAACCTATACCGTTGTAAATCAAATACCCGGATATACAATTGACTTTACTATTGTATCTGACATTAGCAGGGCAAGCTGGAAAGCTTTGGATAATAACTGGAGTTATGAAAAGATCAATAACCGTTTAAACGAAATAAAAAACAAAAAAAAATATCCTCTGTGGATAATATTATTGACGGTAAGTCTGGCAGGTGCCGGATTTGCTAATATATTTGGTGGGGATCTTTTAAATATGGGGGTAACGTTCATCGCAACACTGGTCGGTCTTTCAGTTTCAAAATTTCTCCATCACAAAGCTTTTAATCCTTATATCAGAACTTATATTTCTTCTGTTATTGCCTCTTTTGTAGCTACACTTGGAATCATATTTAATATCGGGTCAGACCCACATATCGCACTGGCAACTTCCGTTTTATTTTTAGTTCCGGGAGTTCCTCTGATAAATTCATTCAACGATCTCTACAATAATCACATTTTGAATGGAATTGTCCGTTTTGTAAGCGGATTTATTTTAGTTCTTGCAATCGGTTTGGGATTAATAACCATTATGCTTATTTTCAATATCAACGCTTTAAATTAAAATGGAAAATATTTATATTTCAATATTGATAAAATCACTTTCAGCCGGTATAGCAGCTCTTGGTTTCGGAATATTATTCAACATTCCCAGAAAGGTTATTTTTACCGTATTATTTCTCGGTTTTCTTGCAGGATTAATAAAATTCACTTTCCTCAATCTATCTTTTACCATTATTACATCGACATTCTTTGCTTCATTATTTGTAGGAATATTAAGTATTCCTCTTGCGAGAAGAGTCCATAAACCCATCGTGGTTTTTTCAATACCTTCCATCATTCCGATGATACCCGGTTATTATGCATATAAAACCATTTTGGCAATAAGAAAATTTACATTCCTGACAGTATCGGATTCAGAGCATCAAACGCTTCTAAATTCTATTTTCACCAATGGATTTATGACACTGTTTATATTATTTGCGATAACTGTGGGAGTCTCCGCACCGATGCTATTATTGGGTAAAGATATGGCAAGAAAACTGAATGATTAGGAGTTTTATTTTAAAATTCAGTCTCTTTTTTTTCTTTATAAAAATATCTAATAAAATTCATAAAACGGATAGCTATAATTGTTTCAAAAAGCTTGAAAAACAACATTAGATTTTGAATAAACATCATTGATGAAATAAAATAGTAAGGTAATTATCAAATAGTATAAAATGAAATTTCGTATACTAAAAAATAAATTTTTAAGTTATTAATATGATGTTTTTTATTTTTAAAAACTAAACCTTGTCTGCTATGAATATTAGATATTTTCTTTCATTGATTTTGATTTTTGCTTTTTTTACAGGATATTCTCAATATCACTATGGAATAAAAACGGGATTAAACATTAATAAACAAAAATTTTCTCCTAACCTGAATTCTAATTCAAATGGACAAAATGCTCACGATGTTTTTGGCTATATAAATACTTTTCATTTTGGAGTAACAGGTGATTATTTTATAAACAACAGCTTTGGTATAACAAGTGAACTATTGTACGAAGTAAAAGGAACACATTATAATAAAACAGAGCTCTCTCAAGGCTTTGACCACAAATTGACATATATTTCACTCCCCGTTTTATTTGATTATAGTATTTTTAGACCCTTAACATTGCAAGCTGGAGTTGAGACAGGATATTTGTTAAAAACAGAGGATACTTATAAGCAAACCGAAGGTATTTTGGATGATATTGATCAGTTTAACAGGCTTGAATTCAGTGGCATTGTAGGTTTTAAATATGATTTGCCCGCCAATGTATATCTATCAATAAGGTATATACATGGAATAACTTCATTATTACCTGATCTAATTAACCGTGATGCTAATGAAGAGCATAATATAGATTTATTGAACAGGACTTATCAACTATCCATAGGGTATGTCTTAAAATAAATATTATCCCGATTTTTAAATATTAGTAAAACAGGTACTTTAATCCGCTATCATCAACATATCACTATACGATATATTGACAAGGTTTTCTTCCTTAATATCTAAAAGATCAATATAATAATCACATAATTCTCTTAACTCATCGACTGTCCTATCCACTTCAAGGTCTCCTGCTTCTATTTCCACAAAACTACCAAGCCCCTCCACCTCATCTATATGAAATTTCACAAAATCAATAAAAAATATTTTTCGATGCTTTTTAACCTCTACCATTACGCCCAAAGATGATTCCAGCAACGGTTTCAGCTCTTCAAGATTTTCCGATTTATACAGGTTAAAAGTCGATTGTTTCGGTCCTTTCTTATTCGGTCTGTCATAAAAGATCAATGACTTTTCGATATTCCCCTGACGCATTTTCAACCTCCCCGTCTTCACATTAAAATAAGTATCCGTCTGATGATCCAGCCCCTTGTAATCCGCACCGTTTTCCAGCAATATCTTTTCCACTTTCTCAGGATCAAAACACCGCGCTTTTATTTCAACATTCTTCATAAATATTTATTTTTTTTCTTTATTTTTTGGGCGATTCTCCATAGAGATTTTGCACTACTTCCTGCAATCGCAAAAATCTCTATTCCGACCGGGCTGTGCGTGGGTTCCGTCCCGACTATCGTCAGGGACAGCCTCCTAACGTCGGCTCCACTACCATCCCTATCGCAATCGCCGAAGCTTTAGCGTAGGCGATTCGCAATCATACACCACCGCTAAAGCTT
>JALVEG010000059.1 GCA_027031145.1 Saprospiraceae bacterium
AATGCAACTACTCCAAATTCAGAAGGAGAATATAACCTTGATAATATTGGACTAATAGCAATAGGAATTGCTTGAGCAATACTTGTGCCAGCCATTAAGGTTAATATATTTTTAGCAGAATCTCCTTTTATAAATAATTTTTTTAGCAAGATATTTTTTTTATATAAAGAAAATTAAAATAAGCAATTAAAACTCTTTTTATCTCTAAAAGTGTTAAATTTATTTATAGATTCAATTTTTAAATTAAAGCAAAATATAAAAATATTATACATTAATATCTAACGTTTTAGTACTATATTAGGTTTACTAATATAAGTACCAATTAATATGCCAATAAAATCACTTAAAAGATCTTTGATGTTAAATGTACGATATTGTATAAAATTCTGACTCCCTTCAATACTAATAGATAAAATAAATATAATAAAGATAGAAAATAATAATAATTTATAAGTATATTCTCCCCTTTTTTCTTTCACATACATCAATCCCAGTATTGTCAAAATTCCGAATAAAATAGCGTGTCCAAGGTAATCCAATCTGATGCTCAGGATGTAGTTGTTGTTTAGTACCGATTCCTTTCCGTTTATGGGGAGAAGGTGTAGTAGTACTAATACTGTTAGGTAGGAGAAGAGGATTGGGGTTATGTTTTTTTTAATAAAGTTCAAGGTTTTTATGTTTTAAAAAGCATTCAGAAAGCGAAACAAGACTACGATCGGGCGAATGGGCGATATGGCGAATGGGCGATATGGCACATCTATCTATATACTTAACGTTTCCAATTTTCAGGGTTATTTATCATTTTTACAAGCATGGCATTTTTTCGATTGGGCGAATAGGCGATAAGGCGAATGGGCGACTTGGCGCATCTATCTATATACTTAACGTTTCCAATTTTCAGGGTTATTTATCATTTTTACTAACATTGCAATTATATGGTCATATTGTTCTTTCAGTCGTACAGAAGTTTTTTTGGTTATATATTTGCAATCATAAGCAACATCCAGCCAGTATATAGTTTCATCTGCTTCTGTTTCCGAATCGTTCAGTTTTGAGATAAAATTCTTAGGATATCGTCTTCGTCTCCATGCCTCAATTATATTAGAAGGTACAGAACGAGAAGATCTTCGTAATTGACTTACTAAATCAAATTTTTCTTCAGCGGGGAAAGTCTTTGTTAGATGAAAAATCTCCATTGAAGATTTATATGCAAGCTTATAAACCTCTAAATCTCTCGCTGAATTAAGGGCTTATGACAAAATAACCTAACGGTTTCGACTTATCCTTTTACGCATTTTCTTCGTTGTAAAAGTTTTAAATAAACAGTGGCTATTCGCAACTTTTACGCCTCGAAAATACGCAAAATTATTTCGTCGATTCCCGTAACTTTATTTCGTCATAAACCCTAATTATTGCCATTTCGTATTACTAATTTCATTATAAAATCACCTCGCCCAATCGCACCATCGCCCATTCGCATCATCATCCCTTCGCCCAATCGCACCATCGCCCAATCGCCCAATCGCCCTTTCGCCCACTCGCCCCATCGCCCATTCGCCCCATCGCCCATTCGCCCACTCGCCCCATCGCCCATTCGCCCACTCGCCCCATCGCCCATTCGCCCCATCGCCCATTCGCATCATCGCACCTTCGCCCGCTCGTTTACCTTAGTCTTTGGTCTTTATATCCTTCACCACCTCCCAATGTCCGCCTTTATCAGATCCTATTCTTTTTATTTTATTTTGAGTTTTAAGTTTAGAAATATACCTTGCTATAGTTCTTCGCGTTACTCCAATTTCTTTTGCTAATTTGTCTGTTGTAATATTCGGTTTCTTTTTTATTAATAACAATATTTTATTTTCTGTGACATTTTCTGTGACATTTTCTGTGACATCTTCTGTGACATCTTCTCCGACCTTTTATCCGACCTTTTCTCCGACCCCACTAATCGTTACTTTCTGTTTTGTATAAGAAAGGGTTGTAAGAAATCCACCTGCAATTTCTTTATATATCCATCATTATTCTTACCGTTTCAATAATTTCCTGCTTTTGATTATGTTCCACAAATACCTGTATAGGTTTTAAGAATCCTGACTTTGCGAGCAATAGCGTGGCAATCTCATTTCCGTAAGGACCTGCCTTTTTAAAAAGCTCTCCCAAAGCGAGACAAGTTTGCCACGCTGCGCTCGCAAAGTCGTGTTTCATATTTTACCTGCATCTGTTTTTTCCAGTTTCAATAATACCTGCATCGTTATTTTTAGGTTCCATTAATACCCGTACCGGTTTAAGGAACTACGAATTTGCGAGCGACGAAAGAGCGTGGCAATCTCCTTTCCGTTAGTACCTGCCTTTTTCAAAAACTTTCTCGCCCACTCGCCAAATTCGCCCACTCGCACCATCGCCCACTCGCATCAATCGTGTCTCTCTCTTCCATAAAATTCAATCAACGTAGGTCTGTTTAATTATTTCTTTAAGCATTTTTATTTCAATTGCAGAAATTTTTCCTATTATTTTAACAATTCGCTTCTTGTCTATCGTTCTGATTTGATCTACAGCGATTTTACCTTTTTTCTCTTTAAACTTTATATTCACCCTGGTTGGGTAGTTTCGTAAACTTGTTGTCATTGGAGCTACCACCACAATATTTAAGTTTCGGTTTAATTCCTCCGGTGAAATCACCACACAAGGTCTTGTTTTTCGTATTTCGCTTCCAACTGTCGGATCAAGATTTACCAATACTACATCATATTGAACTATCTCCATAACATTTGTTCTTCATCTTCAAAAATATCAGGAATAAGAAGTTCGTTATCATCTTTAGAATTTGCCTTTGAAAATTGTTCGTCCCAACCATTTCTCGGTTTATTTACCGGTTCGATGATAAGGTATTCATCGGCTAATTTTATATTTACTTCATTCGTAATTTGATACTTATTAAGAATCGTTATTGGCAAAATAAGCCCTTTGGAGTTTCCTATTTTTATAATATTTGCACGCATATTTAATATTTTTGCAAAGTTAATACATTGTTATAACGATCACAAACAGGTTTTAGTTCAATTATATGAGAGAATTTACTTATTTAGTATCTCCATTACAAAATACTAATTTTATTATCAAATCTCCTCACCTACTCGCTCAATTGCCCACTCGCCCACTCGCACCATCACCACTCGCCCATTCGCAATATCGCCCGCTCGCACCATCGCCCTTTCACCCATTCGCACTATCAATTCCTTCACTTTATACTTTAGCCTTTGTACTCCTCGATACAATTCCTCCTTCGTCGGAATCATACTTCGATACGCTTTGCACTCAGTATATCACTCGGAGCATCGCTCCTCGATACAATTCCTCCTTCGTCGGAATCACTCGGAGCATCGCTCCTCGATACAATTCCTCCTTCGTCGGAATCACTCGGAGCATCGCTTTAGCCTTATTAGTTTAATTATTAATAATTGATTATCGGTGACTCTATCTGTAATCTATGTGTAAAGCTATGGCTGTTCCACCAACCAGATAAAACTCCCTGCGAAATTGACTTACCAATGACAACAATTCAAGTTGAGATTGAGAAAATATTTCTCTATGCATGTTTTTTCAAATATAAATAGAAAAAATTGTAAATTTCAGGATAATAATTACCCTTTTTTCTTCCTTTTGCATTTTCAAGTATCTCAAGCGATTCTTTGTATCCCAATAGTTTTATTATTTTCAGGCATTCATCCATTGTCCCGTAATTTAATACGGATTCCAACAATAATTCTTTGCTTACCTTTGATTTTTTATCTTCCGGCAAATACCAAAAAAGCCAAGAATTATCCATTATAAAATTTTCTATTTCCGTTTTAACAGCCTTCATTTGTATAATATTAATAGGTCGTAATTCATTTTTTCGCTTTTTCCACACTTTGCCTCTAACTCCTAACGTGGACAAGCCACAACAAAAAAGCAGTAGTTATAATGTCGTCCCTACGGGACTTTTAACGTTTTTTAACTCATTATTTCTACCATAATTTCGTCCCTAACGGGACTTTTTTATATACCGAAACTTTAAGCGTAGACAGATTCTCATTGCTCATTTCTAATTAATAATTCAAAACTAAAAACATTTTAATTCATCAACTCTTGCCAAATAAAATAAGATACTAAAGAAGAATCCAATATGCAGTGCGAAAAAATGAAATACACCTTAATATTAGTTTACCATTCATTTCTCATTTGTTTTTGTATTTTCAATGGATCTTCATTTATATCAATAACTCCACAAAATCTATAAGTATTTGATTTTCCTCTTTTTTTATTGATTTTTATAAATATCTTGTGTATATCTAACAACCTTTTTATATAAATACTAACTTTTGGGGATTATAATCGCTAAAAGTTATAACTTTTGGGGATTACGATCACTGTTTTAAATATTTAATACAATTTATTTAATCCCTCATTTGATCCCTCATCTGATTTTTCTTTAAATAAAACAACTTCAAAACTATTTTGCTTTATATTAATTGTAACACTAATGACACGAATTATACGGATTTTCGCTGATATAATCCGTGATTATCTGTCAGATTTGTGTTATCCGTGTTCTAAATAATTTTATATACAATGCTCTTTTAAAAATCAAGCTACTTCATAAATAACACTATTGGGTGCTTCAGTATTTTTGGATGCATTTAATATTTCAATAGCCACAATCCTGTCTTCATCATCATAATCAATAATCACGCCTTGTTTTTCTCCCCTGCTTTCTTTTATTTTCCTTTCTGAAAAACGTATATACATTATATCATTTTTCTTATCATATTTAATCTTCATATTTAGTGATTTTTGAGGTTTTATACGCTGTAATTATAACAAATGGTTTCTTGCATTTATTAATAAAAACTCTAAAAAGATATTTTTTCTTATTTTCTAAAACAATCTTTTGATAAATATCTAAGCAATCATCGCGCTTAACAACAGATTCAGGATTATTTATTGTTTCATTTACTAAATTTTTATCTATCCCTCTGTTTCTCAGTTGTTCTTAAGCATGAAGTAAAAACTTATAATTCATTATTTATGATTAAATTTCAAAAAAGCTATGATCTATCGGTGCTAAAATCTCCTTTTTCCTTTCCAACAGCCTTCGGTTTTACAATAATAGTAAGCTTACCATTCATTTCTCATCTGATTTTGTATTTCTAATGGATAGTAATTTAGATTAATAACACCACAAAACTTGCTTGCATTAAATTTCCCTACTTTTTTTATTGACCTAACTTTCTTTAGGTTTATATCTATTTCAGCTGATCGTTTTATAATAACTTTCATAACAACTAT
>JALVEG010000060.1 GCA_027031145.1 Saprospiraceae bacterium
ATCCCAACTTCAAAACAGGAATTACCACTACCAATTTAATATTTATCGCATATAAAAATACTGTTATTCAAAATTTGAAGTATATTTGAGCTGCAAATAAATTTTAGTCATGAAAATATATACTAAGAAAGGCGATACCGGAATGACTTCATTATTTGGAGGTAAAAAAGTTTCAAAAGCAGATATAAGAATTGAAGCTTATGCTACAGTTGATGAGTTAAATTCATATCTCGGAATAGTAATCGCACTAACCGGTGATATTTCAATACAAAGAGATCTTTTAAGCATTCAAAAAAGGCTTTTTGACCTTGGAGTAACCCTCTCAACCGATCCGGATAAACCTGAATTGATCGTTCCATTCAAATCTAGATATACTACAGTCTTGGAAAACAGGATCGATGAAATGGAAGAAGAACTTGAGCCTCTTAAAAATTTCATTTTACCATCAGGTTCGCTATTGATATCACATACTCATGTAGCCAGAACCATTTGCAGAAAAGCCGAAAGAAGAGTTGTTGCTCTTCCTGACGAACATGATCATTATAAAAGCATTATAATTTATCTCAACAGACTTTCCGATTATCTGTTTGTGCTGGCAAGAAAATTTGCAAAAGATGAAGGAATAAACGAAAATCTTTGGGACAATAAAGATTAATACTCTCCTATTATACCATGTTCAATTATTAGTTTTCCTGAAATATCATAGATAAATATTTTCATCAAGACTTTTGAACCGCCCCAGGTTATTTTCAACATACCGAAGTTCTTTCCGTCATACAATTCACCTAAGCGATAAGCATTTCTTTCTTCTGCACCTACAAATGAGTGAGTTAATCCACTGGATGTGACCTCGGTAACATTTTCACTAAAGTCCTCGTAAGTATATTCTGAAATTTCTGCAAGATGGCGATCTCCACTTAAGATAACCGGATTTTTGGGTTTATATTTTTCCAATAATCTTAGGAATTTTAATCTTTCATTTGGAAAATCACCCCATTTTTCATAAAACTGATCATCCGGAATTACTTGTATTCCACTGACAAATAGATTTATAGAAGCATCGCTGTTCTTTATTTCATCTTCAAGCCATTTCCACTGTTCTTTTCCTAAAATAGTCCCTGTCATATTTTTCTTATACCTGTTAGCTGTTTCATTATCCAGTTCAAGACTATCTTTAAAATACCTGTTATCCAATAAATATATTTTCACTTTCCTATGCCCTTTACCAAATTCATAGGAATTGTATGCCCCTTCATGTTTTCTGACTTTTGCATCTGAAGGAATATCGAGAAAATCCATCAATTGCTCTTTGCTTTCTTTCTTTTTGGGATAAGCGGCACCACCGTCATTAACTCCGTAATCATGATCGTCCCAAACACCTATAACAGGCACCTGCCCGATAAATTTTTGATAGTAGGGATTGCGTTTGAATTTATCATATTCCTTTTTGTGTTCATCCATATCTTCAGTATCCGAATAAATAATGTCTCCCATCCAAATCCAAAGATCAGGATATTTCGATGCAATCACATCCCAATATTTTTGATCCAATAACTGATTACTACATGAACCGAAAGCTATTTTTTGCAAAACTTCACTTGAATCAGGAACAAAATGCTTCACAAAGGTCTTCTTTTCACTTTTCTCCTCTTTAGAATTAACAAATGAATTTTTACAGGAATGAAAACTAATAACCGTAAAAAATAATATCAATATGTAAGCTGTTTTTTTCATAAAACCTATTATTTAAAATAAAAATGCTAAATTAATTTTATTAACACAATAAATCAGAAAAAAATACTATTTTTAAATAAAATTAATGAAAAATGAATATCGAGAAGGTTAGGAACTATTGTTTATCAAAACCATTTGTTGAAGAAACGTTTCCTTTTGATGAGGTCACACTCGTTTTTAAAGTTGCTAATAAAATGTTTGCATTATTACCATTGGATGAAGTAGATGATCCGGGTATTAGTTTAAAAGGGGATCCTGAAATAAACATTGAATACCGGGAGCAATATGAAGGAATAAATCCAGGATATCATATGAATAAAAAGCACTGGAATACCGTTAAGCTGGAATCTGATGTCAAACAAGATTTGATAAAAAATATGATTGACAGATCTTATGAATTAGTTGTAGAAAGTTTACCTAAAAAAGTAAAGATCGAACTCGGTTTAATGTAGATAAAATGGAACAAAAAGATTCATACAAAACGATTAAAAATTCATCAACAGGTGAGTACAAAGACAAAGGCAGTAAGTTTATCGCTTATGCTTTTGAAATAAATTCAGAACAGGAATTTAAAAATCAACTGGATAAAATAAAAAAAGAACATTTCAAAGCAAGGCACCATTGCTATGCTTATGCAATAGGACCTGACCACGGAAAATATCGCTACAATGATGATGGAGAACCGGGTGGAACAGCCGGATTACCTATTTACAATCAAATAAAAAGCAAAGAACTTAGCAATATCGGAATAGTGGTTGTCAGATATTTCGGAGGAACCAAACTTGGTGTTCCGGGTTTGATAAATGCATATAAAAGTTCCACTAAAGAAGCTCTGGACAATACTGAAATTATAGAAAAATACATTGAAGATATTGTTTCTATAAAATATGATTATAAATATACCGGAGATATAATGAAAGTGATAAATTCTTCCATAGCAAAAATATCTGACACCAGATTTGATGAAATACCTGAAATAATATTAAAAATAAGAAAATCAAAAACATTGGAATTAATTAAAACCATTTATTCTTCAATTTTAAAAAGAGATATTACGGATATTGCAGGTGATGAAGAAATTGAAGGGCTGAAAATAAAGATATTGGATTAATTTTTTATTTTTGCATTAATTAATTTACTTTATGGAAATATTGGGATTAAATATTAAAAGTGTTATCGATCTTAAAAATGCAGATATTTATCAAGGAGATAAACTTATTCTTGAAGATGTAAATCTCAATATCAAAGAAGCGGAGTTCTCTTATCTTATCGGTGATACAGGCAGTGGAAAAAGCAGTCTTTTGCAAACTATCTATGGCGAATTGCCCTTAAAAAAAGGAAGTGGAATAGTTGCAGGTCAGGACCTGACTGAATTAAAATATAAAACAAAACATTTGTTCAGACGAAATCTGGGAATGATATTTCAGCAATTCAATTTGATAAAATCATGGTCTGTCTATCAGAATCTCGACTATGCTTTGAGAGCTCTAGAATGGACTGACAAAAAAATAAGAGAGAGTAGAATAAAGGAAATAATCCTTGACACAGGACTCCAAAAAAAGATAAACACTAAGATATTTGAACTTTCGGGAGGTGAGCAACAAAGAGTTGCAATAGCCCGTGCTTTGCTCAACAGGCCTCAATTATTGATAGCTGACGAACCGACAGGTAGTTTAGACAGAAATTCAGGTGATGAACTGATGTATTTAATAAAAAGAATAGCTACCGAAAATCAAACAGCTGTTATTTTCGCAACTCATGATCTTCGCATAGTGGAAAAATTTCCTGCACTTACTTATATATGCAAAGAGGGTAAACTCCTTTCTGTAGATTGAAAAAGCAGTACGGCACTATCTTTTACGGTTGCATATCATTTTTTCGCTTTTCCCATATTTTGCCTCTGACTCCTCCCAAAGGGATAAATAAAGGAGAATCAACCCGCAATGCGAAAAAATAAAATACCCCCTCTTTTACTTCCCTTTTTCTTGTTTTTTAGCTTCGATCATCTTTAGGATTTCCTCATCGGACTTTCCCATATATTCAATCAGTGTTTGAACATCATCAACTAATTCCGAGTTAGGATATTTCTGCAAAAACTCATTATATATCTTTTTAGCATCATCATATTTTTTCAATTCATTATCAAGAATATATCCTTTCAGAAATAATGCTGTGGGAGTTTTCTTATAATCGGGATACCTTTCAATGATCCAGTCATATAATTCAAATGTTTTATTGTATGACTTAATAGTATGAGCTACTTCTCCTGCTTTGAACAGATATTCAGGACTTAATGAATCTTTTGGGGATATCAATACAAATGCTTCACAATCATTCACATAATTCTTTGCTGCTTTAACATTTAGTTTTCCTGTTTTTTCCAGGTCAACAAAGATTTTTTGTCCTTCACCAAGTAAAAATTTGTCAAAATCAATTTCGACACTATCTACCTGATCTCCAAATGCACTTTTTGCATCCTTATCATCGGGATATGTTTTGATATAAAGATTTTTCATTAATTTAGACAATTCGCTATTGCCTTTTTTATCAAAAATGCTTATAAGATCTTTAATTCTACCGGATGTTTTATCATTAGGAAAATCCTTAATCAATTCTGTCAGATAAGTAGTCGCATAAGAATCTTTACCCATATCCAAAAAGTATTTATACGCCCTTTCCAATACTTTTTCCCTGTCCTCTCCTTTTAGTTTTTTCCCTGTCAACAATTCCCTGTACTTATCATTAAGTTCAAGAAAAGCTTTATCTGAAGGCGATTTTTTAATTTCTTTTTCCAATTTAACAATATCATTAGGTACTAAAGATTTGTTATTGCATGAAACCATTATAAATACCAGCAAAATCGAATAAAGTATTGTTTTCATTTCTCAATATTTTTATTAAAACTTTAAATCAATTATCCAAACCCGGATCTTTTTCTATTTTTTCATATTTTTTGCCTTTACCTTTCAGCAAAGAAATATTGATATATCTGCCGGGATGCAAACGAAGATCCTGCAGAAGCAAATTAGTATGTTTTATAGTTAGATCAAGTTCGTCATATATTTTGTCATCCTTCATTAATTTTCCCAGAGAGCCCTTACCCTCTTTGATATTTGCAACCATTTTATCAATATTATTCAATGAAGAATCCGCTTTTGTCAATACTTTTTTAAGACCGTCAATTGAAGAAGACAAACCTGAAACAGCAGTATTGCCATTAATTATCAATGAATCGATATTGGCATTTTTCAGATTTTGAGCAATAATATCCAGATTATTGATAATTGCCTCAATCTTTTTATCACTTGCTTTAAGTGATTTGGTCAATGCTTCCACATTCGCAACTGAATTTTCAATATTACGATCTGTTTTACTCAATATTTTATCAAGTTTTTGAGTAATAGAAGCAAGATTTGATATTATTTTTTTAGAATCATCTACAAAATCAACAGTATCACTACCATCTGAAATCGAATCGATCATCCCCTGAAAGCCCGATTTGAATTTATTCAAATAAAGATCCAATTCCGTCTCGGGGATCATAGAGCCAAGCATTCCACGCATTTCACCCTGAAGATAATCACCGTTCTGA
>JALVEG010000061.1 GCA_027031145.1 Saprospiraceae bacterium
ACTTTTTTAGTTTATTTAATTTGTTATTCATCGGCTTATCAATTAGCCATTCTTTCATCTGCAATGGATTGCTAAATCTTTCAATTTTTACTGAATTGTTTTCAATCAACGTAACAAGATAAGCTATTTTTGATGCTTGTACAATTGCTTTTTCAATGTGATAATTTTCAGTGAAAATATATGCTCGTATTCTATGAATACCTGATTGTAATTCTTCAAAGTCACCTTTCCCGTCTGTTCCCCTACTTGCTATACAAAGACATGTTTGATAAATATCTTCAATAACATCCTGTTTGGTGATATTTTCTAAATTTCTGTATGATAACCCGGCTTTGGCAAATTTATAAAAAGTGTTTTTGACGATATTTAAGTTATCAATTTTATCGAATAGATTTCCAACATCGTAAAGTTGTTTAATGATTTCCATACTCATACTGTTTCCGCTTTTATGATAAGGAATTCCAGTCGTATATGGAGCAAAAGCAGTTAATTTATCTCCTAAAATATCTTCCATAGAAGGGATATTGACCAATAATGGTTTGTCTGTCATCGGAACAAACTCAGATTGTATTGGTAGTTGAATGATATTTTGATAATTTATTCTTTCAAATATAATATCAAGTAAAATATAGTCCTCCTCTATGTTTGAACTATGAATTGGGGTATAGAAAAATTTGTAATGTTCCTTTTTTATCTTTGAATTTACATTTCTTCGTTGTAACTCTTTTCTTATAAAACCTTTCTCAGTTGCAATCAGATTTAAAATATCATCAAGTTTTTTGTCCTCTTTGGGTAAAATAATATCAATATCTATCGAAAGTCTTTTATTTGAATTGAAATGTAACATTAATGCTGTTCCTCCCTTAAACACAAAAGGTAAATTATATTCTACAAGACCTTCTAAAAGATGAAAATAGATTTTGCAGCACTTTTTTCAACTTCTGCTATTATGAAATTTTGATTAGTTTGATGTATGGTAAATTCGTTCAAAATTGAAGTATTCCATAGACATAATTCTAAGAAAGGAAACTCTTTTATGATTTTTTTATGTAAGGATTTTAATTTAGAATCAAATTCAGGAGTAAAGGGTCTAATTTTTTTTAGTGAATAGATTCCTTTACTAACTCTATTAATTATCCCTCTTTTCACTAAAGTATATATTCTCCAATTGATGGTTGTTTGATTGATTTCAGGGTTAACGATTTTGTAAAATTGAGCTATGTCAATAGACCTGAACTCCTTCTTGTTTTCAAAGAAAGATTTAAGCTCTTGTGTATGTAATTTGTCTTTGATAGCTTATGTAATTTGTGCAAATATAATAAACTATAAATTGGCAACAAAATAAATTACTGCCAAATTATAGATTTCGGTTTTTTCTCTGGTGATAGAGAACGGTAATGATATGCAGCGTAGCCTGACGTTAGGCGGCTATGGTGTTATATCTAATGTTATGACTCGTACTCATTTATTTCACTATATTTTTCAGTTTATTTGGGTCTTGTCGTGTATCAAAAACTGAAAGAATCCTTAGCTCTTTAGTTGTAAATTCATAAATAAGTAAGTAATCTTTAACAACTTTGATTCTAATGTTTTCTTTGTTCGAAACTCTACCCATTTTTGGATGAATTGCAAGTAATTCTGCTGCATTTATAAACAGTCTATTTAGTTTTTTACTATAAACTTTTGATTTGTTTCTTTTGTTCCAATATAAAAAAATGGATTTTCTATCTTCTTGAGCTCTTCTTGACCAAATTATTTGCCGAACCATTCTTCAATTTCTTTATTAGCTTCTGAATGTGATAAGTAATCTCCATTACTTATTTGTTCTCTTGCAATAGATACCGCTTTCTCCATATCTTCTGATAAAACATATGGGTTTTCAATATCAATAATTTCGATATCTATTAATCGAGATGCTTCCCTGAGTAACTCTTCATTTTCAATTGAATTGATTTTATCTATCAGTTTTTGCCTAAGTTCCGCTGTTGACATAATTTATGGCTTTTGATTCACTAATATAAACAAATTTCTCAAAGAATTTGTTTCATTACAATTTCACTACTCTCACAACTTTCCTATTTTCTGTCTTAAAGATACAAATTACTTCTTTATAATTAATAATTTCTATTTTATTTTTTCACAATTCTATTTCGATTTGTACGAATTCTGTACCAATTTAGTCGAATACATTCAAGGTGGTTCTATACTTCGATTCTACAGTAAATCTGTCGATCACAGTTAACCACACTGTCGTTTTTAATTTTAATTGTTAAAAAATCAAAAGTCACAGTTCATTTGAATTCTTTGTCATTATGAGCCATAACTCTCTTTTATACCGACCAAATTTATACATTTATTCCACATTTACCAAATAGTCAGAGGATATATTCAAGTCATCAGGCGGATGGTTGATTTATCTTATGCCTTTAGTGGTTACTTCCAAAGATTACAAAATGTTTATTAACTCGGTAGATACCTGATATTTACTTTCAATCTTTCACTGTTTTTGGGGAAGGTACTTGGAGAGTGTCTTTCTAGTCTGGCAAACTCGCAGTAAGTTGTATAGCCTGAGTCTAACGGCTATGATGTCTTACAGTTTATTGGTCAATGAACATTCATTGATTATTTCACTTATTTTAAAGACTTTAATGAATTTATTAATACTGTAAATATTGGTTTTAAATAACTCAAGTCTTTCAATTTGATTTTGACAGTCTATAAAGATTGATGTAGAATCCATCATATTGAATGGTTTGATATTAGCAAGCATTATACCGCCTATTTGACTACTGATTTTTCTAGATTCTTTTCGGAGTTTTAAAAGATGTTCAATATCTGTTTTTGTTAAATATCCATTACCAACATTTGGCTTTAATTTGTATAAGATACTTGATTCTTTACTGTTATTAGAAAGAATATTTATGAATAGAAATATTGGTATTTTAATATCTTTATACTTTATAATTTTTTTCTTTATTTTATCTATTAATCTTGTATCTTTAATTCCCCGACCAAAATGCATAACCATCATTACTTTTCCATGTTGTGCTTTATCTTTGTCGAATTTATATACTTTTAGTTTGACATCGAATTCATTTGATTTATAGATTAGCTCAGTACCAAATTCATCGGATATTTTGAATATGTTCTTTATTTGGGTTATCAACTTAGAAACATTTGGGCTTTGTTTTGTTTTTAGATGAAGGTTAATTATTTCTAACTTTAAACCATCAATTTTTAAATTATCTAATGTGTTTATTACTTGACCTCTTCTATTGTAATAAGACTCATTTCGTTTTTCTTTTGAACTAAGTGTTGTTGCTTCAATTATTACAGGTTTGTTATCAATTCTACCATTGAAATCAGGAGTTAGTTTATCAATATTCAAATTGCACAATTTAACTCCCTGAGTAATTAGAATCTGATGAGTTAATATTTCGAAAAAAGCGTTTAAAAATTTGCTTTTTAAATTTGCTTTTAATTCTTTCCTCTTGGTTTCTGATTCAATTTTACTAAACCAATATTCCAGTAACTTTTTCTGTTCAAGATGTTCTTGATCTTCAGTAGATAAATAAATTTTATATAAATTTGGGTTATACAACGGTATCTTATAATTTTCAATATTTTCTTCAAATAATTTCATATAATTATTGTGGGTAACTTCCTTATACGCGTTACAAATTTATATATCTATTAACCATCCTCACTCACTTTTGGAATTAATATATTCAATGGCTTTTTCTTCGCTTTCTTCAATGGCTATTTCAACAGCTCTTTTAGCCACTTCCAATAAGTTTTCGCTTTGTTTTTTTAAAGCAAAACTTTCTTCTACTAATTCTGCTATTTCTTGTTGCTTGTTAAAATCAATTAAAG
This sequence comes from Saprospiraceae bacterium, assembly GCA_027031145.1. GTDB lineage: Bacteria > Bacteroidota > Bacteroidia > Chitinophagales > Saprospiraceae > JADJGA01. The sequence continues at coordinate 3,874 of JALVEG010000061.1, forward strand.
GAATAGGAATTCTTTCTAATTCTGATTTATTGATTGCTGTTAAAATAGTACCGGAACAACCTTTTTTAAGAATGTTTTGCATCAAATTTGATTTGAATAAAATTAGTAATGTTTCAGAGTTTATTTTATCAGAATTAATCACATAAAAACCAGTTGAACAAAGTGCACCGTTGTATTCTTTTGTAATTAATGCACAACTATCTAATGATCCTTCAATGGAAGAAATAATTACATCATTTTTTTTAACTATTCTTCTTGCCCTTGTGGGTAAATTTTTACCTTTTTCTTTTGTACATCCATTTATATCTCCGGTTTTTCCAATGTTTGAAAGTTCAATATATTTATATATTATTTCATCCGCAGGTTTAAAATTTTTATCTTTTAAAACACAAACATCATTAAAATATTGATAACCACTTTTATAATTAATAATTTTGTTCAAATAATTTTCATACTTCTTCTGATAATACTCCGCATCCAATCGACCTGTTGAAAGAAAACTTTCTTTAAACGACTTGATGTTTACAGGGTCTTTGCTTGGTTCAAAGTCTTTTAGTTCAAGTTCTTTGAGTAGGATTTGTTCGGCACGGATGTATTTGTCAAGAGACTTAATTCTGTTTTCATTGGCTATATAAAAATTATTTTTCAATAATTTTTGAAAACTAATACTCAATAATGGAATTTCTATTGCTTTTATTTCTTCCGGATTTACATTTGTTTGGTTTATTGATTGCCTTGCTCTTCTTTTTATATCCCATATCCCATATTTTGTATTTAAAAATGCAGTTAAATATTCAGGTAGTAATACTTTTTCATTTGGTATAAATCTTACTAAATAGGAAGCAAATACAAAATCATTATTGTTGATTTTTCGATATAAACCTGTTCTGCCAACCCATTCAAATGAATTTGTTCTATTAAATAAAACATCTCTATCATTTAAGCAAAAAGTATTTAGCTCGTTTTTATTGATTATTGCATGTTTTGAAACATTAATGTCGCAGAGCATATTATGAATTTCATTCATTCTATAAATTGGATAACCATCTCCATTTTCATTCATAGAAATAGAAATTCCATATTGTGCATTTCTAAGAAGATTACCTATCTTATCGTATTTTAACAACGGATTTTTTATTGGCTCTTTAGTGTAAAATTGACTATCAATCCTTAAATCTTTATTCTCAAGAGTTGAGCTAAACAGTTTCTCCTTTATCTCCAGCCCTTCCAACAAAGCCTTATATTTTGCTTCATTGAAAGGGCGATTCAAAAAAAACTTAATCGCTCCTTTTTGGCAAATTCCATAAATGCTTCGGCTATGCCGTCTTGTGTTAGTCCGTCATGGTTAAACAAGTCGTGTTTTACAATCAGGTGTCCGTGGCTGTCCAAAACATATTCGTCCAAATCTTTGGGTGTGGTTTCGTAATGCTCCACGACCTCCTTTGCCTGGTTTTCCTTGCTTTCAATTTCGGAAAGTTTAACAATGTCTTTTTTCTTTAGATAGATTTTATCACCACTGTTATCTTTGCTCGGCTTTTGCATGGTGGCAAAGAAAATAGGGTAATCGTCCACCTTCGGGCAAAGCCTGTCATCCCACTTTTGTACAAACAAAACACTTGTTTTTGTTCCCGTGTGTGGTTTAAATACATTGCCGTGCAAGCCTACAACCGCCAAAATCCGGGCATGCTGTGTAATAAACTCACGGAGATGTTTATCGCTGCTGTTGTTGAATCGACCTTGAGGTAAAACAATAGCCATTCGTCCGCCGGGTTTTAAAAAATCAAGATTGCGTTCGATAAACAAAATATCCCTGCCTACTTTCGTTTGATATTTCCCGTTCGGTTTTTTTCCCAACTCGTATTTTGCCAAAATCCGGCTTTCTTTGATATCTCCGGCAAATGGCGGGTTTGCCATTAAAATGTCAAATTGAAAATCGCGGTTGCTGTTTTTGTTTGCCCGTAATTTTTTTAGTTTTTTCCAACCTTCAAAATATACATCCTGCCAATCTTCATCGTTTGTTTTTTCGTCCCATCGTTCCCAGTCCAAAGTGTTCAGGTGCAAAACATTGGTTTGACCGTCTCCGGCAATCAGGTTTAGGGTTCGTCCTACACGCACGGCTTTTTCGTCAAAATCAATTGCAAAAACTTTGTCGCGTACATAATCCAATTGCTCAGGTAGTTTCTTTTCGGTCGTATAAAGATGACTTTTTGAAATTCCTTTTGCCTTTAATTGATTTTCCCATACATGAAAAATCGTGTGAACAGGAAAACCGCAACTACCCGCTGCTGTGTCAATCATTGTTTCGTGTGGTTGCGGATTGAGCATTTTTACACACATATCAATTACATATCGCGGTGTAAAATATTGTCCTTTTTCACCTTTACTGCTTTTGTTTATCAGATATTCAAATGCTTCATCAACCACTTCAAGATTTGAATTGAACAACTTTACATCTTGCAGTGATGACACACAAACCGAAAGGTGGGAAGGTGTAAGCATTATTTTATCATCTTCTTTAAAAACACCTTCCCATTTCTGTTTTGCATTATCAAACAGAGTTTGAATTTTTGTTTTTAGTTCTGTTTCCGTATCTCCGTAATTTCTAAATTCAAGATGTCGGGATTTGTTTCGCCCGCTTTCCATTTCATCGTAAAGCTTGGTAAAAATCAACTTAAAAAGTTCTTCAAAAACATCGACACCCGCATTTGCCAAAACTTCATCTTCCATCTCCAAAATCAAATCTTTCAGCGATTTTCTTTCGGTAACCAGTTTGTCTTTTTCAATTAAATCGTCAATTGTCCACCGTTCTTCCAGAATGTCCGAAAGCTTTTGATCGGCTCTTGGTATACCGGAAATATCCTCAAAATAATTAGGGTCTTTTCTGTGATAAAAGGAAATAGAATCGCCATTGCTCCAGATTCCGATAGGTGCACCCGTGGCATTGCAATATGATTTCAGTTGTTCTTTACCGTCTTTCAGCTTGGGTTTTTTTAGTTCAACCATTATGTATGGTGCAGTGGTTTGGTCTTTATCAAATATAACAATATCCGCTCTTTTCTTTTCGCGCCCGAACGAAACCGCATATTCCAGTTCCATACGGTCAACCGGATATCCGTAATCCCGATGAAGAACCAAAATATAAAGTTGCCTTACAACTTCTTCGGGTGTAAGTTTAATATCTTTTTTTCTTACCAGGCATTTTATATAAGGAACTGTTTTCCCTTTTACTTCTTTGGTAAAAATGTTCTCTTCGAGAAATTTTATTTTTTCTTCACTGAATTGGGTCAATTTGTAATTTGAATCCCGAAGTATTTTGGATAATGTCATATTTTGATTTTCTATCATTGTTTAATCTTTTATTTCAATAAAATATAAATTATCAAAAGTTGCATAAAATGCAAGTTTCTAGAATTTATTTTACTTGTTTTGTTAAATAATCCTGCATTTTTTTTAAGTGCAACACAACGGTCTGTCTGTTTGTGGCGTATCCTGACGATAGTCGGATATGCACGTCATAAAGCATGTTATGACTGGTTTATTTGATGATTAACCAGTAAACAAATAATGTTCAACTTTTTCATCCAATTTAATTAACCTTGACCATCTTTTTTCTTTAGTCCAATATTTATCACCTTTTCTTACATATGCTAAATTCAATAAATCAAATAAGTCGTTATATTCAATCTTTTTATTTCTTTGAAGTAGATTTTCAAGAAAAAACTCTCTCAAAACAATAGAAATAAGTTCAATATTGGTCCAATTAAAATCTGATTTTGTCATTTTCACCTTATCACCAAACCAAAGTGACATAAAATTTATAAATATATCTTTTGTCTTATGTTTATTTAATTCTCGAATATCTTTTTTTGATTTTTTTAAATTTTCTTTAGCAACACTAAAATAATCATTTAAGTCATTAATGAATTTATCAATCGGCTTATTTAATTCTTTTACTGTTTGAATAAATTTTTCCTTTCTATTATCTACTACATCAGATTCTTTAAAATCACAAGATAAAAGAAATGAAAACTCAACCAAAGTTTCTAAGAGGGATTGTCTGTCATATTTGAAATTTATTTTTGATGAATAAACTAAAATAAATTCTAAAGGATAGTATTCAATTATTTCATCGTGAAAATTAGCTAAGGCCTGCAAGGTATTTTTATAAAGATTAAAGTTATTAATTAAATTTGAAGTTTTACTTAACTCAAAAATATTTACACCAGTTGCTGTAAAATAATAATTATTATAATTTGAGATATCTATTTTGCCTTTTGCAATTTCATACCAAATTACGGTATCACAAATTACACGAATTTTATTATTCATTCAATTTTCATTTTTTAAATAAATTTAAAATTCCAATTGGATCTTTAATAGAATCTAATTCCAAAGTAAGATTTTTTAAGAACAAATTAATTTCATCAATTGAAGACCTTATTATTTCTATTGAAAATAAATGTTCGCAAGAAGACTCTATCTTTTAAAATACATTATAATCAGTTATAACTCTCTTTAATACAGAACAAATTTATACCTTTATTCCCTATTTACCAAATAGTCAGAGGATATATTCAAGTCATCAGGCGGATGGTTGATTTATCTTATGCCTTTAGTGGTTACTTCCAAAGATTAAAAAATGTTTATTAATTTAGGTAGATATCTGATTTTTTACTTACAATTTTATCTGTTTTTCCAGAAGGTACTTGTAGCGTATCTTTACAGTCTGACCTGAAGTATACGGTTTGAAGTAAAAATGTTTGTTTTCATGCAGTAACCATTTAAAACAAAATTAATATTGATATTTTTGTTATATGAATTTTTTTATTATTTTAGCATTTATTAACTAAAATTTTGTATTATGAAAAAAAACGTAGGACTCACAGACAAATGGGTAAGAATTCTTATTGCGGTTGTAATTTTAGTGCTATATGGTTTTGATGTTGTAACTGATACATTGGCAATGGTATTGTTAATAATTGGTATAATTCTATTATTTACATCTTTAATAGGATATTGCCCGTTATATTCAATATTTGGTATAAATACCTGTAAGAAAGAAGAATAACTGGTTTATATTAGATGTTTAGACAAGTTTAGATATTACAGGATTAAGATTTTTTATGAAATATAATACGATTGCAATAGTAATGGCAATGGAAGAAGAAGCATTGCCACTTATAGAGCATTATGCTTTGAAAAAAATTCAATTTCATAATCCCGTAACTGTTTACGGGAATAATGATCTGTCTTTGATATTGTCACTTAATGGCAAATCGATTGAATACAAGATAGATAATATAGGTTCCCAGGCAGCGGCGATAAATACTCATATAGTTATAGAGAAATATGACCCTGATTTGATAATCAATTGTGGTACGGCTGGAGCATTTAAGTCTAAAAATACAAAAATAGGAGATGTTTTTATTGCAGATAAATGTGTCTGTTATCATGACAGGAGAATTTCTTTGCCGGGAGGATATGAAGAATATGGTTATGGTAACTACAGGGTTATAAATAGCGATATTATAGCTGAAAAATTTGACTTAAAACAAGGTATTATCTCTACGGGAGATGCTTTTGATGCAGGTATTGAGGATTTGAATATTATGAAAAAGAATAATGTTGATGTCAAAGAGATGGAAGCAGCAGCTATTGCCTGGGTATGTCAGTTAAACAATGTTGATTTTACAGCATTGAAAGTGATTACCGATTTTGTGGATGAACCACATAAAACAGGAGATGATTTTCTGACCAATCTTAATTTAGCTTCTAAAAAATTGAAGGATAAGACAATAGAACTTGTTGATTATTTAAAAAAATAAAAGTATCTACTCAGGTCAAATATTTGGCATAAACGAAATAATATATACTAAAATATAGCATTAGCATAATAATATTTTCAAAACTTTTTATTTAGAACCCTTTCTTGTTTCCCTTAAAAGGGAAATGATAATGGAGAAAATCTTATTATGCTACCAACACTCAGACAATCAATAAATCAAGCTACCTGAGCAGATACAAATAAAATTTAGTTTATATTTATTTACCTTTTTTGGATTCTTTAGCAGCATAATAGGCAGCGCCGATCACGCCGGCAGCATTTAAAAATTCCGATTGAACAACAGGAACATCAGTTTTGATATATTCATGATATTTTTCCATTTTCTTACAAACACCGCCACCGAGAATAATTAATTGCGGAGAAAAAAGCATATCGAGGTAATTCAAAAAAGCATTTAATCTTTTTCCGAAAGTTTTCCAGCTCATCCCTTTTTCCTTTCTTGTTTTATTGGAAGTATAATCTTCAGCTCGCCTACCTTTAAACTCAATTCGTCCGAGTTCCGAATTCGGAATTAATTCGCCATTGAAGATCAAAGCTGAACCGATACCTGTACCGATAGTTAGAAAAATAACCAAACCCTTTTCTTTTCTACTGCCGAAAACCGCTTCCGCCAATCCTGCCGTGTCAGCATCATTGGCGACAAAATAACGATGTCCTGTCAGTTGTCCCAATCTTTCTGCAATATTTACATTGAGCCAAGAATCATCTATATTTGTAGCAAATTGGGCAATACCATTTCTGATCAATGTTGGAAATCCCAGTCCGACAATATCACCTTTATAATTCAATTTTTCAATAATACCTTTAATCGCAATGGAAATATTCCCGGGAGTCGAAGGTTGTGGAGTCAATTGCCTGTATCTTTCCGTTAGTAATTCCCCAGTTTCTGTGTCTATTACAGCACCTTTTATGCCTGTACCTCCTATATCAAGTCCTAAAATCTCCATAATTTATTTAACAACTTTTATTTTCATCCAAATATCTTTTACGGGACGATCGCCTTTTCCTGTTTTAGCACCTGCTATCTTATCCAGTACATCCAAACCGTCGATTACTCTTCCGAATACAGTATAATCCATGTCAAGAAAAGGAGTTCCCCCCGATTTCAAATACATCTTTTTTTGTTTATCACTATAATGAATTCCTTTACGGTTTTCTATTTGTTTCAATTGATTTTTTGTAAGTTTATTACCTTGGACTATATAAAACTGTGAACCACTGGATTTTTTTTCAGGATTGACCGCATCACCCATACGGGCAGCAGCCAAAGCACCTTTTATATGTATGTTTTCAGGTCTGAATTCCGCATCTATCTGATATCCCGGACCTCCTGAACCCAATCTTTTTCCTCTTGGTGCATTTTTGGAATTTGGATCTCCACCCTGTATCATAAACCCGTGAATTACCCTGTGGAATAATAAACCATCATAAAACCCTTCATCTGCAAGTTTAGTAAAATTGTCTCTGTGTTTAGGGGTATTATCATACAATTCAGCCAACATATCTCCATAAGGTGTTTGTATAAGAACCAAACACTTATCAGGTGGCATAATATGTAATTTTTGTTTTGTTGAATTGGATTTTTTATCTTTTTTCGCTGTCAATTCTACAGCATAATTACCGGACATCAGGTATTTATGTTCCGGATTTTCAACACTTGATGTGTCACCGTCACCAAAATTCCATTGATATCTGTCGGCTTTTTTAGATTGGTTTATAAATTTTACTTTCGCGGGAGCATTTAGCTCTTCATTATTTTCTATCACAAATTTAGCAACCGGCCTGTTACACGAAGCTAAAACAAACAATACAAAAAGAGAATAATACAAATATTTGATATTCATATAGAGTTATTTTTTAATTTTTGACAAAAATATAAAAATTAATTAAAGAGTATATATTCAGGTAGAATCATTTTGACTGAAAAAAACACATTTTTTGTCACATTCAAGCGGAGTAATTACAACAGAGATATTTTCATAATAATATCTTCCGCCGGTCTGTCGTATAAGCTTGTCCTTACTTTAGCTATTTTATCAACGACATCCATACCTTCAACTACCTTTCCAAAAACAGTATAATTATTATCTAAAAAAGGATACCCGCCTTTTTTCAAATATTCTTCAATTTGTTCAGGAGTGTAATTCATTTTATTGTATTCGGCTGCTTTATCAAGATCTTCCCTGGTTAGTTTCTGCTTACCCTGAACAATATAAAACTGAGAACCGGAGGATCTTTTTTCCGGATTGCCGGGGCCTCCTTTACGGGCAGCAGCTAAAACACCTCTGTAATGCAAAGCTCCAATTTCAGCAGGTATGGTATATCCGGGACCACTTGCTCCCAATCTTTTGGTTTGTGGAGCATTTTTTGATTCGGGATCACCACCCTGAATCATAAAATCATACATAACCCTGTGAAAAAGAAGACTGTCATAAAATCCCTGTTTTACAAGTTTAATAAAATTGTCACGATGCTGAGGAGTAGAATCATACAATTCAACAACAATATTTCCATAATTTGTTTCTATCAAAGCTTTTTGAGGGCCTGATTTACATGAAAAAATCAATAAAAAAGCAAATAAAATAGAGAAATATAATACTCGTTTCATAAATTTAAGTTTTAGGTATTTATCTAAAGAAACATATTTTTTTGACAATAACGTAAAATATTTAAAAATAGTGCGGCAAAGAGTTGCAGACACTATATATTGATTTGATTGCAAATTGCAAGAATTTTCTTCAATGTTAATCTTGTTTTTAGTTTTTTCCGTTACATTTGTAATAGAGTAACTACTCTCAGGTAGAATCATTTTATAAGCACTATGCATGAGTCGTTACGTAATAGATTCAATTTTTGTTATATTAAATTTATATCTGTATGCAAATTTGGAAACGAACACTGCAAAAACTTGAAGAAAATAACAGGGTAATATTGTTGTTGGTAGTGTCGCATAAAGGAAGTTCACCGGGTAAGCAGGGGTTCAAGATGATAGTTTCAGAAGATGGATACATCTCCGGTTCGATTGGTGGTGGCAGAACAGAATTTGAATTGGTTGAAGAAGCAAGGAGATTGTTTTACAGAGATAAGATAACACCTTTTTTTCAAAATCAGATCCATAGGGAAGATGACGGTGAATCTTCAGGTATGATCTGTTCGGGAGAGCAATTGGTGCTGTTTTATCCTTTAAACACGGATCATGCAGGTACCATTCAGAAAATAATAGAGAACAAAACGGGAATATTATCTATTGATGAAAATTCTTTTAAATTGGGAGAAAATGATAATTTGAATTCCGATTTTTATTTTGAACAAACAGGATCTAAGTGGATATACAAGGAAAAGGTCGACAGAAAAAGCAAATTATATATTATAGGTGGAGGACATGTCGGACTTGCAGTTTCCAAATTGTTTTCAATGCTGGATTTTTATATTACTATTTTTGAATCGAGATCAGGAATAAATACATTTAAAGATAACGAATATGCCGATGAAAAATTCATCATTGATTATAAGTATATTTCAGACCTCATTCCCGAAGATGAAAAAACATTTATCCTGATACTCACTCATGGATATAATACAGACAGGGATATTTTGGGTAAATTATTGGAAAAAAATTATAGATACATTGGAATGCTCGGAAGCAAATCAAAAGTGAGGCAAACATTCAAAACCCTACAAAATCAAGGGTTTTCTCCTGATCTGCTGTCAAAAGTTAACGCTCCGGTAGGTTTTCCCATTGGTAGCAAAACTCCTGAAGAAATAGCTGTAAGTATTGCAGCAAAGATCATTTCATTGCAGAATTTGTAATCTGAATAAGAATTGGCGAAATATAATTCAATGGTTGGATAGTATTGGTTATCAGTTGTCGGTTTGAGGTCTCATAATAATAGTTGACAAAATTGTGTAAACCTTCAACCAAAGCTAAAAAAATTTCTTAATTATGCTATTGTTTTTGGCCAACCAAAATTAAAACACTTGTGTATTTACATTAATTGTTTATGAAATAATGGGTTTTCATAGATGCATTTGCTTTTATCTTATTTTCATTCTAAATAAGCATTATTCTTTATTATCGGCTTGACTAATTGTTAAACTAATATGAACTTTGCATAAAATTCGAGAATTAATGAAGAATAAATATAAAATAAAAATCAATTTCAACTAATTTTGTTTTGATTTGTTAATTAATTAAGCTAAGTATTAAAATAATATTTTGATTTCAAAATAAAATAAATAATAAAATGAAGAAAATATTTGATCCTAAAACAGTGGCTATTTTTGGTGCTACAAACAAAGTGGAAAGTGTTGGTTATGCAGTGATGAACAACATGGTCGGATCCGGATTCGAAGGAGTGGTTTATCCGATCAATCCTAAAAGAAAATCCGTTTTTGGAATAAAAGCATATAAAAATCTTAAAGATACGGGAGATCAAATAGATCTGGCGGTTATCGCTACTCCTGCAAGAACAGTTCCCGGGATAGTGGAACAATGCGGTGAATATGGAGTAGGTGGTATTGTTATAATTTCTGCAGGATTTCTTGAAGCGGGAGAAGAAGGTAAAAAGATGGTTAAGAAGATTAAAGAATTGGGGAAAAAATACAAGATCAGGATTATAGGACCTAACTGTCTTGGTATAATCAGACCTCAAAACAAATTGAATGTTAGTTTTGCCAATAAAATGGCTCTTCCGGGAAATATTGCGATGATATCTCAAAGCGGGGCGTTATTGACGGCAATCCTGGACTGGTCAATTACTGAAAAGGTTGGTTTTTCTCATTTTATCTCAATAGGCTCAATGATAGATGTCGGATTTGGTGATCTGATCGATTATCTGGATACAGATCCGAATACTTCAAGTATCATTATTTATATGGAATCAATGACCAATGCCAAAGATTTTATCAGCGCAGCAAGATCATTTTCAAGGAACAAACCGATATTTGTTTTGAAAGCAGGAAAAAGTTCACAGGGTGCAAAAGTAGCTCTCTCACATACGGGAACTTTGGCAGGAAGCGAAAAAGCTTTTGAAGCTGCATTCAAAAGAGCAGGTATCGTCTCCGTAGATACAGTTGATCAATTATTTAACGGTGCTCAGGCATTGTCCAAGCAACCAAGACCTAAAGGAAACAGACTTGCTGTTATCACCAATGCGGGAGGTCCGGGAGTACTGGCAACCGATTTATTGATAAAACTTGGTGGAGAGCTGGCTCCTCTTTCAGAAAAAGCTCATGAGGAACTTGATAAAATACTTCCTCCGATGTGGAGTCACAACAATCCGGTAGATGTATTGGGGGATGCTTCTGATATCGAATATGGAGCAGCTACAGAAATTTGCCTTCAGGAAAAAGATGTCGATGCCGTGTTGGTTATCCTGACACCTCAATCAATGACTGATCCGGCAGCAATCGCCAGAAAAATAGTGGAAGTTTCAAAAAAATATGATAAAACGGTTTTAGCAAGCTGGATGGGTAGTGAAGATGTAAAAACCGGACAAATTATTTTAGATAACGGGGATATTCCTACATTCCTGACTCCGGAAAAAGCGGTTATTACTTTTATGGATATGTATAAATATTCAAAAAACCTGAAACAATTGTATGAAACGCCGGCTGAAATTCCGTCTCAGTTTAAACCGGAAATTGAGAAAAGCAGGAAACTGATAGATTCGGTTGTTGCTGAAAACAGATATGTTCTCGATGAAACAGAAGCAAAAACTTTATTGAATTATTTCCAGATCCCGGTTACTAAAAACAAATTAGTCACATCTGCAGAAGAAGCAGAAAAAGTATCAAAGGAAATCGGATTTCCCGTAGTGATGAAAATAACATCTCCTGATATTTTGCATAAAACAGATGCAGGCGGTGTCTATGTTGGAGTTAAATCAGGGGAGGAAGCAAAAGAAAATTATACAAAGATCTTAGAATCTGCTAAAAAATATAAACCCGATGCTAAAATTCACGGGGTGATGATCGAGCAGATGATCGACAAAAAATATGAATTGATCATAGGAGCTAAAAAAGATCCATTATTCGGTCCTGTATTGATCTTTGGAATGGGAGGAGTTGCTGTTGAGGTGTTTAAAGATCTAAATATGGGTATTCCTCCTTTGAATATGGCTTTGGCACAGAGAATGATTGAGGGAACAAAGATATATAAATTGCTCAAGGGATACAGGGGAATGAAAGGAGTTGATATCAAATCAATTCAGTTTTTGCTATATAAATTTGCATACCTTGTAATGGATTTCCCTGAGATCAAGGAGATAGATATTAACCCTTTTGCAGTTGATGAAGAATCAGGTGTTGTATTGGATGCCAAAATAGTTCTTGATGAAGAAGCGATCAAAAACAATGTTAAACCATACGATCATCTTGTTATTGCTCCATATCCATCACAATATATTACCCATGATAAATTAAATAACGGACTGGAAGTAACGATCAGACCTATTAAACCTGAAGATGAACCGCTGGAAAGGGAAATGTTTTCTAATTTTTCCAAGCAAACTCAATATTTCAGATTTTTCGGATATATCAAAGATGTTACTCATGATATGCTTACAAGATATACCCAGATAGATTATGAAAGGGAAATGGCTTTGATTGGAGAAATAGAAGAAAAAGGTGAAAGAAAAATGATTGGAGTTGCAAGAATAGTTCATGACCATGGAAATGAATCAGCTGAATTTGCAATTGTTGTTGCAGATCCCTGGCAAGGTCTTGGATTGGGAGCTAAATTGATGGATAAAGTTATAGAAATATCCAAAAGCCATGGTATCAAAAGAATTTATGCCTCTGTTCTTAAAGCCAATGAAACAATGATCAAAATGTTTAGAGAAAGAGGCTTTGAGTTCAAGTCAGTTGATATGAACACTTTTTACGTAGAAAAGAAGTATGATTAGGAATATGCCGATTGCTCTTGCAAGGTGATTTTTAGGTGTATTTTTTGCTATATTTTTCAAAAGCCAACTTCAGAATCCCTGTCAAGCTTACGTAATACTCCGGCTTGCAAGTCGGGCTTCTGAGTCTTAGGAGGTAGTTAGGACTCTCAAGCGCGACAGCGATTGTGAAGCCGGATCCAGTACGGAAAAATAGAATATGCATTTTGAAATATAGACCAAAGTGTAGTACTGAAAATATTTATAAAAATAATGGTAACTACTCAGGTCAAATATTTAGTATTTGCGAAATAT
>JALVEG010000062.1 GCA_027031145.1 Saprospiraceae bacterium
GGCTAATCTTATGATTAGTACTGTGAAATTATTTACTGTGATATAAGAATAGCCCCTAACTTCAGTTAGGGGTTATAGAAGTAACATAAATTACGAGTAGAGTGCGCTTTAGCGTACTTATCTATTGAAAAAATGAATGGGTACTTATTTCTTGCGCAGCGCCCTACCTGAGTAGTTACATCTGTTTTTAATATATCTTCCCTTCTCCTTCCGGCTTCGCCACAGTCAGTCCCGGTTTTTGAAGCTGATCAATCGTTTGTTATCATAAGTAGTAGTAAAATATCATATCTTTACCTACATCCCAGCCATAAAAAAGGGGCTAAAAAAGCCCCTCTTTATTATATTTATATAAATTTTATTATCCTTCCAGTGCTGTGGCACCACTGATAATTTCAAGCAATTCTTTTGTAATGGACTCTTGTCTTGCCTTGTTGAATTCCAGTTTGAGTTCACTCAACATCTCTTTTGCATTTTCAGTTGCATTCTCCATCGCTGTCATTCTCGCTCCATGTTCGGATGCATTGGTATCCAAAAGATATCGTCTGAAAGTAGTATGCATAATACTTGGTATCAATGTTTCAAGCAATTTGTCTTTATCCGGCTCGAAAATATAATTTGATCTGTATTTTTTCACATCCTTATCACTGATCTCAATCTTAGGAACCGGTAAAAACTGTTTTGTTTCAGCGTATTGTACAGCCGCATTCTTGAATCTGGCAAAAGCAACTTTAACCAGATCATATTTTTCATCTTCAAAATCTTTCATTATCTTATCAGAAATAGCAGATATTGACGAATGAGATAAATCATCGAAAGCAGCGACATAATCACTGATAACATTAACATTAGGGTGGTGTTTTGTGAAATATTCATTACCCTTTTTTCCGATACATAATACATCCAAATTGCCTGATTCAGCTAAATGCTTAAATTCAGTATGGATCAATATTTCAGCTTGTCTTATTATATTAGCATTAAAAGCACCACACAATCCCCTGTTTGATGTTACGACAACTATTAAAGCATTATTAACATCTCTTTCCTCGCCTAATTTCGTATTGACATCACCTTCCATATTGGAAAGAATATTTACCAGCATCTTATTCAATCTGAATGCATAAGGGCGCAGTCTAACGATATTATCCTGAGCTTTTTTCAACTTTGCAGCAGCCACCATTTTCATTGCACTGGTTACCTGCATTGTCGAATTTACGGATTTGATCCTTTCTCTTACTTCTTTTAATTTACCACTCACTGTTTGATATTAAAATTAACAATAATTCTTAATTAAGCACTAAAATTTCCTGCCAGGTCCTTTGTTACACGTTCTATTGTCTCAATAGCTTCATCAGTCAATTTACCTGATGCAAGAGTATCCAAAATATCTTGGTGATTATTTTCCATTGTCATCAGGAACATTTCTTCAAATTCTTTAACTTTTTCTACAGGTACATCAGTAAGCAGTCCTTTTGAACCGACGTACAGTATTGCTATTTCCTTACCAACAGACATTGGCTGATATTGGTTTTGCTTTAATATTTCAACATTTCTTCTACCATTCTCAATAATCTTCATTGTAGAAGCATCAAGGTCTGAACCGAATTTGGCAAATGCTTCGAGTTCCCTGAACTGAGCCATATCCAATTTCAAACTACCTGCAACTTTTTTCATAGATTTGATCTGGGCAGATCCTCCAACCCTTGATACTGAAATACCTATATTAATAGCCGGTCTGATACCTGCGTTGAATAAGTTCGATTCAAGAAATATCTGTCCGTCGGTAATTGAAATTACGTTAGTAGGAATATATGCGGAAACGTCTCCTGCCTGAGTTTCAATCAATGGTAACGCTGTCAATGATCCGCCACCTTTTACAAATGGTTCTCCATTTTCATCTTTAGCATTTTTGATCGAATCGGGAAGATCGTTCATTTTTCTTGCTACATCATCATTTTCGATAATCTTAGCAGCTCTCTCCAATAATCTTGAGTGCAAATAAAATACATCACCGGGATAAGCTTCACGTCCGGGAGGTCTTCTCAGCAATAATGAAACCTCACGATATGCGATAGCCTGCTTGGAAAGATCATCATATATAATCAAAGCGTGTTTTCCCTGATCTCTGAAAAACTCTCCTATGGCAGCACCTGCAAAAGGAGCATATACCTGCAATGGAGCAGGATCAGCAGCAGTAGAAGAAACGATAATAGTATATGCCATAGCTCCGTTTTCTTCCAATACTTTTTGTATCTGAGCTACTGTTGAACCTTTTTGTCCTGATGCAACATATATACAATAAACAGGTTCGCCTTTATCATAGTTTTCTTTTTGATTGAGGATGGTGTCTACTGCTATTGCCGTTTTACCTGTTTGTCTGTCACCGATTATCAATTCCCTTTGTCCTTTTCCGATAGGAATCATGGAATCAATAGCTTTAATACCTGTCAGCAATGGTTCATATACAGGTCTTCTATAGATTACTCCGGGAGCTTTTCTCTCCAGAGGCATTTCATATTTTTTGCCTCCGATAGGTCCTTTACCATCCAATGGTTGTCCCAGTGGATTGATAACTCTTCCTACCATTTCAAAGCTTACATCGATGGAGGCAATCTTGTTTGTTCTTTTGACAGAAGATCCTTCTTCAATATGATCTCCGGGGCCTAAAAGTACAGCTCCGATATTGTCTTCTTCCAGGTTCAAAACCAACGCTTCCGTACCGGTTTCAAATTGGATCAATTCTCCTGCCTGAACATTGTTTAGCCCGTATATTCTGGCTATACCATCTCCAACCTGGAGGACAGTTCCCACTTCTTCCAATTCAGCTACGGATTTGGTTCCTGCGATTTCCTGTTTTAATATAGCTGTAATTTCATCTGGTTTGATATTCATCATAATCGAACGATTTTGTTGTGTTATATTACTCTAATATATTTTGATTCAATAATATTTTTTTCAATTGCTTTCAATTTGCTTTTTACGCTTGAGTCGATCAATTTATCATCTATTCTAATAATAAAACCACCCAATATACTTTTGTCTATATGTGTATTGATCTCCATGCTTTCATCTATTAAAGAGCTTTTTTTCAAAACATTTTTTAATTCTGTAATGAACTCCTCAGGCATTTCAGATGCTGTTGTAAGTTCGATATCTGTAATCTTTTGCATGGATTTGTATTGAATAAGTATTTCATCCATTATAAGAGGTAAAAGACCTTCTCTGTTTTTTCTGACTACCAATTCAATAAATCTGTAAAATATTTTATTTACCCTGTTTTGAAATAATGCCGAAAATACTTTTAATTTGGTAGCCGGTTTATATACAGGATTTCTTAATAAATTGAGAAAGTCCCTGTTTTTTGCCACCTCTTTAAAAAATTTAGCATTTTCGATTATTTCCTCTAATACACCATTTTCCTGAGCAAGCTCAATGACCGATTTAGCGTATCTGTTTGTTATTTTATGTACTGACATCCTAATTTAGATTCAACTTGTTTACCAAAGATTCTGCATATTCCACTTGAGACTTATCGGATGATAAATCTTTTTCCATAACTTTCTCAGCAATAATCAGAGCCATGGAACCAACTTTGTTTTTCAGATCGGCAAAAGCAGCTTCTTTTTCATTTTCAATCTCGGATTTTGCTTTTTCTACTATTTTACCGGCTTCGGATTTTGCTTTTTCTTTTGCTTCTGCCAATATTTTATTGTGCATTTCTTTTGCCTCTGCTAATATTCTGGATCTTTCTTCTCTTGCCTGCTGAAGAATTTTTTCATTCTCACTTTTAAGCTTATTCATTTCTTCACGAGCCATTTTTGCCTGATCAAGAGAATCCTGAATGCTTTTTTCTCTTTCTTTCAATGCATTTGCAATTGGTTTGAATGCAAGTTTGCCTACTAAAACCCAAAACAAAACAAAAATAATTACCGCCCAAATAATTAAACCCGGTTCGGGTCTGATAATACTAAAATCTGCTAAAAATATCATATTAAATTATTGTTTAATATTTAAAAATCACTTAATTAATAAAAAAGTGGCTCTCAACCATTCGTTGAGAGACACTTTTAAGTTTTACTATACAAAGAATGATAATACCAAAGCAATCAATGCAACTCCCTCTATCAAGGCAGCCATCAAAATCATGTTTGCTCTAATATCACTTACAGCTTGAGGTTGACGAGCAATAGCTTCCATAGCTTTAGCTCCAATCAATCCAATACCTAATCCTGCTCCAATTACAGCTAATCCAGCTCCAACTGATGTAATAGTTCCAATCATAATAGATAATTTTATATAATTAATTAATGATGTTCTTCAATAGCCGCACCGATATATGATGCAACCAACATCGTAAAAACAAACGCTTGAATAAAGGCAACCAACAATTCCAATGCCATCATAAATAAACTTAAAGGAATCGCTAATACCATACCTGTTATCGATCCGCTTACACTCTGTCCTGCATTACCAAAAATAAATATCAAACTTATAAATACCAGCACTACCATATGCCCGGCAGATATATTTGCAAAAAGCCTGAGCATTAGTGTAAAAGGTTTGATAAACAAACCAAGAAATTCAATCGGGGTCAATATTGTTGCTTTAACCCACCATGGTACTCCCGGCATCCAAAACACATGTTGCCAATAAGTCTTTTTACCACTAATATTAACGATAAAAAATGCGATCAACGCCAATCCCATGGTAATAGACATATTTCCCGTAGTATTGACCGACCCGAAAAAAGGTATCTGGCCTAAAAGATTTAAAGTCAATATAAAAAAGAATATCGACAGTAAATAAGGCAGGTATTTATTATATTTTTCACCTATAAAAGGTATT
>JALVEG010000063.1 GCA_027031145.1 Saprospiraceae bacterium
TCTATGGTATTAAAGTAGCAGGGAAAATTTTTTTAGATATTTTAATTACTATTTATTCTCTTTTGTATCATAAAAAAGAATTGCCGCATCTGAAAGAGTTTCTTTACTATGCCAATACCGGTGAAATATATAAACAGATCAACGAATATTATGGTCTTATTTCAAAAAAAGATAAAAAATTGTTAAAAGATCCCTTTTATCAAATAAGATTTCTTCTTAATTCAGCTATAGAATTTTTTGAAAATAATAAAGACCTTCCTTATACATTGATAAAACATAAAACTCACCCTTCATTTATATTGCAAAAAATGGTATGGACCATCAGAGATGAAAATTCATATCCGGGAGTTTTATTCAGCAGACATTCAAGAACAGGCCTTGGATACCAAATAGAAAGTAAAAAGAATATTTTTGGAGTTGATATAATGTCAGGTAATATTCAACCCAACGACACTGAATATTTTGACAGGAAAGAAATAAAAAACAGCTATCCCGAAGTTTACCATTTCACTCCGTTACTCAGAAACCTCGAAGAACATTACAAATCTCCTGTCACAATAGAATTTGCAGCTGAATCTTATGGCAACACCCATTTATTTGCCATACTCCAGATAAATGACTCTGAGCTGACAGGAAGAGCATCTTTGTTGTCTGCTATAGATCTCTATGACAATAAAGTAATCGATAAAGATCGTGTTATCAAACTCGTACAACCATATCATCTCAGACAGATTTTTTCCGAAACAATTGAAGCACAGAGTCTCAATAACCTCATTTGTTTTTCGGAAGGAGTTTCCATTTTACCCAGGTCAGCTGTTTCTGCCAGAATTTACTTTTCATCTAAAAAGGTGATTGAAGCAAAAAAAAGAGGAGAAAATGTTTGCTATTGCAAAGACAGATTTGTTCCTGCCGACACGATAATCATGAAGGAAGTTAATGCTATGATAAGTATGCATCCCGCCGCTATACATGTTGTAACTGCCTGCAAAGGGTATGGCATTCCGGCATTTTTAAATCTTGAAAACTACGGAGTTAAGTTGATTGACAATAGGCTTAAAAATTCACAGGGAATCACAATAAATGAAGGTGACTGGATAACCATGAGCAGTAAAAGAAAAACAATTTTCATAGGTAAAGCCAATTACGAACCTGCGAGATTCCAACTGTATCTGGACGGGAAAAAGCTTGATCTTAACGAAAAAGAAGAAAAAGTATTTATTAATCTTAAGAAAGCTTATAATAAATATAAAGCTATTGTAAATTCAATGGAGACTGAAGATATTACAAGCATAAATGACCTTATTAAATTTATCGGAACCGACCTTGCAAAAGATGAAAACAAAGCTGAACAATTTATAAATGAATGGTATGATTCTCATGAGGATTATTATATCGATCAAATATTGAAAAGCGAACTGGGGACTCATCAGGACAGGCATAAATTATATAAATTTCTATCTGTTGACAGAAAAATATCGTTTTTCAAAAAAGCCATAGCTCAATGCATAAATAATGATTTGAAAGGATATAATGCCGGATCTTTTATGCTTGGACGATTTTTAAATATTACTCATCCCACACAATTCTGGAAAGAATTAAGTCCTGATGAAATAATATTTATGTTAAATGAATACATTTTATTTGAAAAATATATGTATGCTTTAAATTTCATAGGTGAACGTAAGATCAACAGAGTCAGATCTTCTATCCTTAACAAAGGATTGCATGAAATCAATATAAATATTTCAAACGCTCATATTTTCATAACTCTTAAACTGATTACCAATAGTTGGGAAAGACCGGAATATGAATCAACCGAAAATTACGAACCTGAAACAAAGAAATTGCTTTCATTGTTAAAAAAGAAATATGGAGAATTATATGACTACAATTCAACCTGGTCATTGAATAAACTGATTAAAATTTGCGAAGAAGAAAATATTACACTCCCTGACCCGCAAGATTCTTAAGATATTAGCACTATTATTTGAACAATTCAAACATTTTTTGTGTTTAAACTGATATTTAATCAAAAGTAACTATTCAGGTAAAATCATTTTGACTGAAAAAGACAATTTTTCATTTGAAAAGCATCTTATCCGGATAGATACAATTAAAACACTTTGGAATGCCTGAAAATATTAAAACTATTGAGAACTTTGATCATTTGAATGACACTATTCAGAATGAAGATGGTGTTGTGGTTTATTTTTCCCATGAAGCATGCAATGTATGTAAGGTATTAAAACCAAAAGTTGCTGAAATGCTCGAAGAAAAGTTTCCGAAATTGAAAATGGTTTATTCCGATACGGTAAAAATCCCTGAAGCTGCAGGACAAAACCGTGTTTTTGCTGTTCCTACAATACTTGTTTTTCTGGATGGCAGAGAATATATCCGCGCCAGCAGGAACATAAGTGTTGATGACTTGCAAATACAAATAGAAAGACCATATAACATGATGTTTGAGAATTAAAAAAAAGGGTGGAAAACCACCCTTTTTTATTTTTAATGTTGAATTATTATCTTTTTTGTTATTCTTCCTTTTCCATTAGTCACGGAATAAAAATATATTCCATCTTTTATTTCGGAAGTATTTATTTTTATTTCTTCTTCTCCTCCGGGAAGTACATTATTATAAACTTTTTTACCGGACAGATCATATAATTCAAAGATCATCTTATCATTTCCTGAATTATTTATATTTATTACTGTAAACTGATCTGCAGGATTAGGATTACACTTTCCTAAGATTATGTCATTCATCAGCCGGTCATATTCCACATTACTGATCAAACCGTCAAACCAGTCTTTAGTGGTTTTTATTATTGCATTCGAAACAGACTTAACTGCAATTTGCTCAGGTCCTATACCCATATAAACCACTTTATAATTATCTTTTTGCATCCAATATCCTCCCGGTTTATTATTGTTTGTATATCTTAAAAATATATGCCCCAGCGTATCTTTTGGTTCAATCTGATCAGGATAGAGATATTGCGATCCATATATTTTGTTTATTGCAGAACCATTTATTTCACCGTAAAGAGGATCATCTTTCTCAATTTTAAATTTGGTTGAAGCCGAACTGCCGTCATCAATAAATTTAGCTCTGATATATTTTCCCATAAATATCTTTTGAATAGCTGTTCCGTTTGCACTATTGTTGCCACTCAATATATCCCAGCCGGCATCCTGCCCGGTCAACATCAAATTACCACCATGGTCAAGAAATTTTTCCAGTTTGATAGTCACATCGTCATTTAAAGCCGGGAAAAACCATCCGATAGACAAAAAAACATTCTTCATATTTCCCAATAAATTTTCATCAAAAGCTTTACTGAAAGTTTCATATCCAAGATAACCGAAGTTCTCACTCTCGGCAGCAGTCAATCCGTCAATATACGGCTTTACTATATCCACAGTACCTTCTGATGGAAGATTATTGGTCAAAACAATAGTTTCTACATTATTTATAGCAGTAAAACCAGACTTTAATATATGTGTACTGTCTTCTGATATCATACTCACTTTAAAATATCCTACTCCACCAATACCATTAGTATTAACTGATATTTTAAAAGGAGTTCTCCCTATCCCAAATGCTGTATCAAGTTTCTGAATAATATCATTGTTATATACCAGATCATAAGTCCATCCATCCGGATATTCACCCTCTATTTCAAGATGAAAATCCTGGTTTTCGGATGTGAAATTATCCAAACTAAAATTAAAGTTCAAAATATCTTCATTACCTTTAATACTACTTTCACTGACTAGATCCACCAACCAGTCCAGGGAAGATCCTGAATTCACAATTTTTTTATCTTTAGTGTTTACTACATAAGCAAGAACATAGATTTGTGACGGATCCCACTTTGCTTTATCTATTGCAAATTTATAATTGTAAACTACCTCTTCTCCTACGGGAGCCGCAGTAAATGCATCTTTTTTGGTTAAAAACCTCCTGAAAACATTAGGGAATTCTTTTTCTCCGTTAGGTGCTCCGTTAAAATGGATAAGCCTTTCAACTATTGCTACTCTGAAAATATAATTTCCTGCTGCCAGTTCTCCAAAACTCTTAATACTTACAGAAGCAGAAATGGAATCTTCACCGGTTTCCTGGTCAACAATTATTTTCAAAGGGCTGTTTCCAGTTGAAGACAATATTCCTTCATTGGCATTTATAGGTGATCCTATCCTCCTGCCATTTGCATACATATCGGGAACTCCAGAAACACCATAATATTGGGTTATTTCTTTATTTTCATCAACATTGTAAAGATACATAGGATCCGATGAGGAAGGCCACCATGGATGAAAAGCAATATGATGTGCTCTGTCGGTATTCTTTTCGTAAAACGCTCTGAAGACTGGATTTTGAGAAGCACACGGCCCACAACCTGTATTGGTGAAATGTTCGAAAAGAACATATTTTTTTGCTTCCTGAGCCGATGTCTTATTGGAAACAAACATCAATCCAAATAATATAAAAAGGATAAAAAAGCTAAGATTTTTCTTCATAATATAGTAAATTGAATAGTTACAAAACAAATATAAAATCAAATATACTTATGTTTTTAAATTTAAAGATAATTTTTTTATCAATAAATCATAAATTATAAACATTAATTATTTTTTGTTGTTGTTTATCCGTTAATTTGTGATTCAGTTAATCTAAAAGAGAATAAAATGAATTTTTTCAATAATTTACTAACTGTCAGCCTTACTTTATTTGCTGTAATTGATATTATCGGCTCAATTCCCGTGTTAATAGATATTAAAAAAAGACAAGGACATATTCAATCTGAAAAAGTAGCTGTTTATGCATTCATTTTAATGGTTGTTTTCCTGGTTTTGGGAGACAGTTTACTAAAATTAATCGGTATTGATGTTGAATCTTTTGCAATAGCAGGAGCTATTATTATTTTCATTATAGGACTTGAGATGATCCTTGGTATAGAAATAATGAAACCCGATAAAAATCTCGAATCAGCAGCGATAGTACCTATTGCTTTTCCAATAATAGCCGGTGCAGGAACGATTACAACAATTATTTCTCTTAAAGCATCATATTCCAACCTTCAAATATTTTTGGGAATTTTGATCAATCTTATTATTGTCTATGTAATATTAAAACTTATCCCCGTAATTGAAGGAAAAATCGGTAAAGCTTCAATAAGTGTTTTGAGAAGGATATTCGGTGTGCTTTTGATAGCGATATCCGTAAAAATATTTACAACAAATTTAGCTTCAATAGTGAACCACAGTATTAATTTTTAGATAGATATTTTACACATAAACATTTTTATTAAT
>JALVEG010000064.1 GCA_027031145.1 Saprospiraceae bacterium
TCATAATATTTTAATAAATCATAAAATTCCTTGTCTTTATAATTTCCGGATATTTTAACACATTGAGTTTTTCCTTCACAATCTTTAAATGGTTTGATCAACAGATCTGTGTTCGTGTTGCCGTTTATTACCAATGAACTGAATTTTCCGATATCTTCGTTTTCATTAAAACGGTAACTATGTTGCAATTCTATGATCTTTCCGGTTAAAATATTATCTTTTGCAGGGATATGCTCTGAATTTAATTTTTTATTATTTATGAAATTATTGAAAAAATCAATATCTGAAGAACTTAATAAATTGGTTTTATTTGGAGTATTGCACAGGTCTCCGAAAATAGAACCCGCCTCAACCGATGCCAGTTGATTTTTATCGCCTAACAGGATCAATTTTGCATCATCTTTAACAGCACCTAACAATTTTGCCATCATAGTTGCATCTATCATCGAAGATTCATCGACAATAATCACATCATGTTTTAGTCTGTTATTTTCATTATAACTAAAATGTGTCCCCTGATAATTTCCCCCCAACAATCTGTGAATAGTGCTTGCTGATATTTTATTTAACTTATCTTTTATCTCTTCAGGAATGTTTTTATCCGTTTCTCCCGCATTAAGAAGAGATTCATTCATTCTGGCAGCAGCTTTTCCGGTAGGTGCTGTAATGGCTACAGACAATTCTGGATCCAATTTATATAAAATAGCAAGAAATTTTGCAATTGTTGTGGTTTTACCCGTACCGGGACCGCCTGTTATTATCATAAAATTGTTGATAATCGCGCCGAGAGAAGCAATCAATTGCCAGGGAATTTTTTGGTTTTCGATATTATCTTTAAAGATATTTAAAACATGATCTTTTATATTGAGAAGCTTGTTTTGATATTCTTTCTTTTTATTATTAACCGAGAGTTTTTTTATTTTTTCCAAAATTTTGCTCTCATAGTAAAAATATCTTTGCAAATAAAATTTATCATTAAACAAAACAAACGGCTGAATATTATTTCCAGGATCAGAAGTTACAAGATGAGAATTTTTCAATTTTTCAAAATCGATCTTTTCTTCATCATTCAGATTTGCAATATCCAGACAGATATGTCCTTCTTCAAGTTTTTTTGAAACAAGATAAGCAGCTTTTTTCAATGCAGAATCATCAAAATAATCTGCGAAGATCTCATGGATACTATGTTGAGAACCGGATTTCATATATCAATATGATCTGTCTTCATTTCCTTCCATAAAATTTATAAATGCTTTATTGACAACTTTATTACCACCGGGAGTCGGATAATCTCCGGAGAAATACCAGTCACCGGTATGATTTGGAATAGCTTTATGCAAATTCTCCACTGTCTGATAAATCACTTCTATTTGGGGTTTAATACCTTCGGGGGTAACCAATTCAGCTATTTTTTTCGATATTTCATCGTAAGTGAAATTACTGTAAAGAAACTTAACTTCATTTCTGATCTCAGAAGATTTTTTCTTTTCCTGTGCTTTGCACCTGGAATATGTTTGATGCAAAAGATATTCCTGACCTGTTTCTTTTAGTAGTGCCACTAACGCTTTGAATGCTATAAACTCATTCATTCTCGACATATCAATACCATAGCAATCGGGATACCTGATCTGTGGTGCAGATGATAAAACAATGATCTTTTTAGGATTTAATCTGGAGACTATCGAAATAATACTGTCTTTCAGGGTTGTTCCCCTAACTATACTATCGTCTATAAGAACTACGGTATCAACATTATCTTTTATGATACCGTAAGTTATATCATATACATGGGAAACGAGTTCGTTACGGGAATTATCCTGCAGTATAAATGTTCGCAATTTAGCATCTTTTACTACCAGAATATCAATTTTAACATTTTGAGCCAATATTTTATCCAGTTTTTCAGGGGTTATATTTTTTCCCAGGTTCAATATTTGTTCTTTTTTTATTTTGTTCAGGTTTTGCCTGATACCTTTGATCAAACCGTTAAATGCAACATTGGCAGTATTGGGGATAAATGAAAATACCGTGTTTTCGAGATCATTGTTGATCGCTTTCAGTACCATATTCGCCATAGTATGTCCCAGCATTTTCCTTTCAATATAAATATCCCTATCCGTTCCCCTTGAAAAATATATTCTTTCAAAAGAACAGGCTTTATTTTCTCTTTGTTCGATAAATGG
The DNA here is from genome assembly GCA_027031145.1 of Saprospiraceae bacterium. Classification (GTDB taxonomy): domain Bacteria; phylum Bacteroidota; class Bacteroidia; order Chitinophagales; family Saprospiraceae; genus JADJGA01. The sequence continues at coordinate 2,184 of JALVEG010000064.1, forward strand.
TACTACTTCGGTTTTACCATTATTTTTCACAATAAGCACTTTGCCCCTTTCCAATTCCCTGACATCTTCATATTTAATATCAAATGTTGTCTGAATAGCCGGTCTTTCCGATGCAGCAACTACTATTTCGTCATTTTCGTAGTAATATGCAGGTCTGATACCATTTGGATCCCTTAAAACAAATGCATCACCATTTCCTATTATTCCTTCCATTACATAACCGCCGTCAAAACTTTTGCTTGCTTTCGTCAGTATCTTTTGGAGGTCAAGATTTTGACTTATCAGATTTGTGAGTTCTACATTGTCATCAATGCCTTCCTTTTTCAGTCTGTCAAATTCAAATTGAACTTCCCTGTCGAGAAAATGTCCTATTTTTTCCAAAACGGTGATGGTATCCGATTTTCTAAACGGATGTTGACCATACGAAACAAGTTCATCAAATAGCTCATCTACATTGGTAAGATTAAAGTTCCCTGCCAGGATCAAAGTTCTCGTTTTCCAATTACTTCTTCTGATAACGGGGTGAACATTTTTCATACTATTGCTCCCATGTGTTCCATATCTAAGATGTCCCATAAGAACCTCTCCCGCAAAAGGAATATTCGATTTCAACAACTTTGGATTATTGATCTTTTTCTTGCTCAGACTGCCGAAATTGCTGTAAATAGTATCAAATAATTCTTTCAGATTATCTTGTTTGTTAGTTCTCTGGCGATGAATATAAGTTTTGCCCGGAAGCATATTCAGTTTCACGCTAACAACTCCCGCTCCATCCTGACCTCTGTTTCTTTGTTTTTGCATCAACAATTGCAATTTCAGCAAGCCATATAATGCTGTACCGTATTTCTTATGATAATAATCCAATGGTTTTTTAAGCCTGATAAAGGCAATACCACATTCATGTTTAATCAATTCGCTCATTTGCTCAATGAATTCTTATTTTTGTAATATAAATATGCTATTCCTGCTATTCCTACAAGGAAAAATCCTATGGAAATGTATTGTGCCTGTGACCAGTTGAAGCCAAAATAATTGTATCGGGGATTTACACGGATAGCTTCCACTAAAAATCTTTCGATCCCTTGTAAAACAAGATAAATAAAGAATAGCATTCCGGCAATTTTTATTTTTTTTCTTATCGACCAAAGGAAGAAGAAAATTATCAATGAAACAATAGTCTCATAAAGGGGTGTGGGAAATACTCCGGGAACCAATTGTCTGCAATATTCTGCCTGACAGCCTTCGATCAATACCCCTTGTTGAGCAACATTGTGAGGATAATTGAATGACCATAACCAATCAGGTAAAATAAACCATGATGGTTTCGGTAAATTGTTGACAATTCCCCAATCACCATCCCCGGAAAACTGACATCCAAGGCGTCCGACAGCATAACCCATAATTATGGCCAAAGCGGCCATATCCATCATTTGTATTGGTGGAATGCCTTTTTTCTTAACATAAAAATATACCACTATAAAAGCCAATATCAATCCGCCGTAAATAGTAAGTCCGCTACCTGACAGCAACTGTTCCAGCGGATTATCCCAAAAAGTATCAAGATTTTCAAGTATGGAAAACAATCTTGCGCCTACCAATCCCGACAGGGCGGCAATAATAGTAATATCACCGGTTCTTTGATAAGGATGAATAATCTTTTCCGTTTCTTTCAAAGAAGATTCTTTCTGCTTTTTCAGATCCCAATAAGTATATGCAAGATAGAGAAGTCCGATAATTATCCCTCCTGGCCAATTTCCTTGTTTAGAAAACAAAGTTCCGGCAGGATCGTGTTTAAATACTTCAAAATCGGAGAGAATAAAAAAGAATTTGAACCCGATTATAAAACCGATAACAAAATTAATTACCAGAGAAACCAGGTTATTACTGTCTTTTTTCTTTTCTTTTATCACTGTTGGTTTAAGGATACCTTCCTTTTCTTTTCGCATCAATTCAAGTTTCAAAACATAGGCACTTGCCAGAAAAGCTAAAGCGAGAAGTAAACCGAAAGTTTTAAAAACAGAAGTCCAATTATCGTAAGGAGTTCCAAACAGGTCGTGAAATAAATATGATAAGTCAGGATACATTTGAGCAATTTGATTAATTAAATTACAAATGTAAGCAATTTGTTTAAATTAAAATTGTTTTTATTACTTGCAGTTAAACAATATCCTAAAATAAAACCTTATAAATCACAACAGGTACCAATCCCGTCTGATATTCCGTATTTATTCTTTTTAACTGAACATCGTATCTCTCCTGGAAAAGATTTTTTCTGTCGGTCAGATTTTGAATGTCAATAGCCCATTCCTGTGTGACTTTTTTGCCGTTTAGCTTGAAACCGATGCGAAAATCCATACGAAAATAATCGGGATACCTGTTTTCATAAGCATGTTCATAAAAATACACCTCTTTGTTTTGTTTGATACTTTCTTCAAGATTAATAGGAATATATCTTTTTCCTCCGGCATAGGTTGTTTTAATATTGACATTAAGTATTTTTTTCTTTTTTGCATCAAGATAAAATTCAGCTCCACCGAGAAGGTTTAAGATAAAATTTCCGTTATAGGCAGTATTTCTTTCTATTCCGTCATATCCCTTGTATTTTGATTCAAATAGCGTACCTGTAAAAAGGAAATAATAATTGTCACTGAAAAATTTTTCCAAAGTCAATTCCAATCCGTAATTTGTTCCTGTTCCCTTGTTTTCCAAACTATCGACGAGATTGAAATAAAATGCCGAGCCCTCATTTATCATCGAAAATCCCGGATATTTTTCCGATACGGGTATATCGTACAAATGCTGATAATAAGATTCCAATCGCAATCTCATATTTTTTGTAAAATTGTAATCATAGCGTACAACCAAATGCGCTGCTTTTGACAATCCCATATCCAAATTTGTGCGCTCATCACTATTTTTTGTAGGGTCTGTAAAAAAGTAAAATACACCCGGTTGGGTTTGGCTGTGCAATCCCGCTCCTAAACTCAATATTTGATTGTTGGTAAAATTCCATTTAAAACCCAACCGGGGTTCTATATTTGATGAACCGTTCAAAGAAAAATATAAAGCATGGAGCCCCGTTACCATTGAAAACCGCTCTGTAAACCGGTGTTGCCATTGCATATATCCTTTGTACAAATAAGCATCACCATCGTAATCCGAAGTTGTTCTATAAGAATTGTCCGCCAATTTAAAACTGTCATTATAATCATAATAATTGTAAGTAACCGAAAATCCAGATTTAATCACGTTTGCAGCGTTTATTTTGGCATTAACAGTATATGAAATGTTGTATTTATTTTCTTTTGAATCTTTATTGTAATACAATATCTTTTCTGTTTCGGCAAGTGTATCTATTCTTACCTGTTCGCCATTTAAGGAAGCTACCAATCCAAGTTTGCCGCTAACATTATTATTGAAAAAATATTTATGAGTAAATCCTAAAATACCCAATTTTGATCCATATTTAGTATCCAATCCCAATGGGACAAAACTTTGATCGGTACTATCCCTGTCTTCATCCAAAAATTGAATATAACTATTACCACCGATACCGAATATGGTAAACCTGCCGTATTTTTCACCGGCGGGAATATCGATTTTAAAAGATGCATCTTTGTAATGAGGTATTGCAGCCAAACCGAGATCATAGCCTATTCTGTCAAAAAATTCCAGTGTGGAATATCTTACTGCTCCGAGATACGAACCTTTGCCCGGCAAAGGACCTTCAGCGCCCAATTCAAACCCGTTGAAACCTATTTGTCCAAGAAATTCGTGTTTGCTCCTATTGCCGTTGCGCATATTGAGATCAAAAACTCCTGCAAGAACATTTCCATATTCCGGCGGGAAAGCACCGGTCATAAAATCAGAATTTGCCAATAGATTATTGTTCAATATGCTAATGGCTCCACCAGTTGTTCCGAGTGAACCAAAATGATTGGGATTGGGGATATCCACTCCTTCAAGTCTCCACAAAACACCCAAAGGAGAATTCCCTCTGATTATTATATCATTTCGCGTATCTCCCACAGAACTAACACCGGCATAGTTCATAACCATACGGGCAGGATCACCGAGCGAACCCGCATACCTGTTGGTTTCTTCCACTGTAAAAGCCCTTGCGCTAACGGTTGCCATTTTATTCAAAGATTCCCTTTTGTCGTCTTCGGCTTTTATCACTACTTCCTGCAATTGAACCAGCCGTTCTTCCAATTCAAATTTGACAAATAATTCCTTTCCCGAATTCAATATCAGATTTGAAACAATTGCATCTTTATATCCAAGATATGATGCTTTCAGTGAAATACGTCCTATTGCTACATTTTCAATAGTAAAATAACCGTCTGCATCGGTAATTGCTCCCTTAAGTGGATCGGAATTCAAGACTATAACAGATGCTCCAATAAGAGGATATCCGGATTGTTTATCCAGCACCAAACCCCTTATATTTTGGGTATAATTTTGTTGGGAAATAGCAAAAGTGTAGAAAAACATTAATATCAATAAACCAAGGGTCTTTTTCATTTTTTTCAATGTTTTAAATGAGTAAAAGAGTACATTTCATTTTTTCGTTTTTCCTACTCTCTGCCTCTGCCTCCTAAAGGAGAATCAACCCGCAATGCGAAAAAATGAAATATACCTGAGTAGTTACTTTTTAGATAAATATGAAATAAAACAGTTTAATTGATTTATATATTTTAACATTTTATTAGCATGATTACTCTTTATCCTTTACGAACATAATCAAAATAGCGGCAAGAAACATTGAAACACCTCCGATTATAAGAGCATAAATAGCTTCACTCTTGAAAAAACTTTCAAGGAAAAATCCTAAAATGGCCGCTGCTACAATCTGCGGTAGTACTATAAAATAATTGAAGATCCCCATATAAATCCCCATTTTATCATGCGGAAGTGCATTTGTAAGAATAGCATAAGGAATAGAAAGAATACTCGCCCAGGCAACCCCAACTCCCAACATGGAAATAATAAGCATATATTGATCATGGATGAAATATATGGAAAATAATCCTAATCCGCCAAGTAATAGAGCTATGGCATGAGTTGTTTTTCTGTTTGTCAGTTTGGACATCGGAGTAAGCAGCCAAGCAACGATAGCGGCAAAACCATTGTAAACCGCAAATAATATCGAAACCCAGTCAGCTCCATCATTGTATGCCTGTGATGTGGTATCCGTGGCATGGAAAACATATTCTGTGACGGCAGGTGTAGTATAAATCCACATGGCAAATAATGCAAACCATGAAAAAAACTGTACAAATGCCAATTGCAACATTGTCTTTGGCATATCAAACATATCGTTCATTATCTCTACGAGAGCATTTTTATTCGATTTGTTCATTTGCAATAATCCTGAAATTATCATCAGTATTCCCAGCACGATCAAACCAAAAGACAGAACATACAGATCCTTATGCAATTTTGCAGTATAAAACCAATAAGTTAAAATAGCACCTGCTATAAACCATAATACTCCGTTAATAAGTTGTTTTTTGCCTTTTTTAGCAAAATAGGCCGGAGTTTTACCGGTAATATTTTCAGTATGTTCTAGATTATTTTCCTGTTCTTCTTCAAATGCCGCCAGTTCTTCAGGAGAATATTCTTTTGTTGAAAATACTGTCCACATTACAGCAGCAAAATATACAAATCCCCCTATATAAAAGGACCATTTCACAGAGTCGGGAATAATTCCCTCGGGTGCAGTATTGTCAATACCAAGCCAATTGGTCATTATCCAAGGCAGCATACTGGCAATCACTGCTCCGGTTCCTATAAAGAAACTTTGCATGGCAAAACCCTTTGTTCTTTGTTCCGAAGGAAGCATATCGCCGACAAAAGCCCTGAAAGGTTCCATCGAGATATTGATAGATGCATCCATTATCCAAAGCATTCCCGCAGCAAACCACAAAGCAGGAGAATTAGGCATTACAATCAATGCAATGGATGCCAATATCGCCCCTACGAGAAAATACGGCCTTCTTCTTCCGAGTTTGTTCCATGTTTTGTCGCTATAATGTCCTATTATCGGTTGTACCAGCAATCCGGTTACAGGAGCGGCGACCCACAAAATAGACAAATTTCCAATGTCGGCACCAAGGGTTTGAAATATACGGCTCACATTGGCATTTTGAAGTGCGAATCCGAATTGGATCCCGAAAAATCCGAAACTCATATTCCATATTTGCCAGAAACTTAGACGTGGTTTTTTCATGATATTTGTTTTGTTATCGGTTAAATGCAATAATATAGATAATACAAATATAAAACTTTTTATGAAAGGAAGGGGATAAAATAGCAACAAGGTACCCGATTGTGCATTTTATCAGTTCAATGATTGAAAAAATAAATTATTTTGATATATTGCGGGAGCGTATTCATGAGATTTATCTTTGTGAACGTTTTTTTATCATAAAAATTTATCTTACATAATACAATAAATCAAGTATTAAGACATAATAAAATTATGTCACAAAACAATTTTTTGATTATTTATAGGATGACAGAGGGTATATAACCTGATAAAACATTGATGATGAAATATAAATTATATTTGATAAAAACAGGAACATTTTTTTTGATGCTCCTGTTGGCTTTATTTAGTTTTAGTTGTAAAGAACAATTGGAAAATAATGGTATTAAATTAGAGATTTCTCCAAATGCCAATATTAATGACACCATAATTGTGTGCAAAATTGATAAAATTCAAGATGCATTAAACGGCTCTTCAAAACTGGTTGTTGATACTATTGTTTTAAATAAAGGTACAACACATTTTTTTTCTGATAAAATACCTGATGGTACCTTATTAAGGTTTAATTTTTATCCTTCTAAATCAAAAATATTGACGCCAGGTGGTATTATCAGCAAAGGAAATAAATCAAATTTTATTTTTGTGTTTTACGATCACAAAAATTTAACAAAAATCAGTATTCCGGGTGAGGATATTCAAAGGTATCATTTAACTTCTACTAATATTTCTAACAAAGAAATTTTTAACAGCCATAAATTATTTGCTTCGTACAGACAAAGAGAAGATACCTTAATTGAGAAAATAGTAAAATCCAAAAGTAAAAAAGAGAGAGATAGTTTATTGAATATTAATAAACAAATGTTAATAAATGCTTATAGCGATTGTATTGATACGTTAAAAACAAATTGGAATAATTACAGTTCTGAAGAATCAAAAGCATTTGCTCTCCTCTATTTTATGTCTCCATTTGTAAATAAAGAGAATAACGCGGATTTCTTGTTGAAAATTATTAATGATTTGGAAAATAAAAACATAAAGAATACTTTGGTACAAAGTATTATAGAATATTTTAATGTGGAAAAAAAAGAATATGATTATGATGCAATTAAAAAGTATTTGGAAACTACTTATAATTTAAATCTTGATGAATTTAAAAATAAAATAATTATTATAAGTTTTTGGGCTTCCTGGTGTAAACCATGTCGTTTGTTTAATAAATTTGAATTTAAGGAATTGTATAATGAAAAAAGGTCATATTGTGAAATTATTTCTATTAGTTTAGACAATGATTCCGGAAAATGGAAAAAAGCAGAAAAGGAAGATAATATAAAATGGAAATCTGTTCTTGATCCGAATTCATCTAAATCTGAAATTATCAAGTTGTTAGATATTCAATCAATTCCATTTGAAATTTTAATTTATCCTGATAAAAGAATTGAAAAACTTAAAATGCATGAAAACATACTTGAAAAGATTAATACTTTTATAAAAAGCACCCAATCGAGTAATATAAAATAGCAAAATCAAAATTTTAAACAGATGAAAAAATTTATTTTACTAACAGCTATGTTTCTCACAGGGTTTCTATCCTGTGAGAAACACAAGGTTATCCCCCCTGATATACCTAATGATAAGGATACTATCTTTGAATTGGTTTGGGCAACTAAATTCGACTCCAAAGAAGGAATTATTAGTACCGACTTCACACAAGAATATAAAGATTGGGTTCTTGTTGGAGGAGACAAACATGAGCCTCCTACTCTTATGGCATTTAATAAGAAAACAGGGAATCTTGATTGGGAATATATTCATCAAGGTGCTGTAAATAATGAAATTGATCTTAGTGTAGTTTATGAAAATATCTATATCGCTATCTGTAGTCATGGATTAGTAGCTATTGACCTGGACAAACGTAAAAGCATTTGGGAACTTGACTTTTATCCTTTGGATTATTACAGAGAAAATAGCAATTCAATCTTTAACGGATATTTGTATTTGAATATACAAATTGGGGGAGCAGGCCTTGATGCCAATGCTGCTGCATTTATCAAGGTTGATATCAAAACAGGAAAACATGAAATAATTTACAGAGTTAACAAACAAGGAGACAATCTTACCGCTTTTTCTCCTCCTGCCTTCTGGACAGATCCTAATTCTAATAGAACATTAATGATTTTTAATGAATATCCTAATGTTCAAAAGCCTCCTCAGGAAGATGATCAAAATATTGTCGCCATGGACCTGAATACAGGGGAAATTATTTGGAAAACGGAAAAGTTCTCAGAGCACTTTTATTCCAATTCATTACATCCTCCGGCTATTTACAAAGATATAGCTATCAACGGTGGCGATTGGAGTATTTATGCTTTTGATGTAAATACCGGCACTCAACTTTGGAGACATCCATTTATCAATTATCACACTGGCATTTGGACAAAAACGAATCATTTAATTTATGATGATAAACTATATGTAAACAATAGTCAACATGATGTTTCTTGTCTTAATCCAACAACAGGAAAACTAATTTGGAATAATGAGCGGGGAGGGGCAAATTGCACTGATAATATGCTTTACTATGAAAAAGAAGATTATCTCGTTTTTACTTCCTGGGGTTATGGTTCTGTTATGATCCTCGATGCCATTACCGGAAAAACAATCCACCAAGAGGAACAAAATGATAATTCCAACTATAATAACGATATCGTTTATGACAAAGATCTGGATATGTTTTTTACCAGTACTTATAAACATGCTATCGGATTTAAGATCAATCCACCTAAGTGATTAAAAATTAATATTTCTTAACATAAACAATTACAAATGAAAAACAATTACAAACTTTTTAAGACATTCTTTCTTACATCAGTAAGTATTATTATTATCCTTTTTTCAAATGAAAAGGTTTTTGCCCAAGGATTTCAGTTTGATGCTTCAATTGGAGCAGGTCCAACTTTTGGTAAAATTCATTATGATTATAAATATAATTTTGTAAAAAGAGTTAGCGGTGGACATAATAACTCTATCTTTGTTGGACTATCGAACAAAATTAAAGGAAAAATCTTTCTACGTACTGAAATAGGGTTAAATAGAACAGATTATGTCCTTAGGATAAACTATGATTATAATTGGTCTCATGCTACAGTTTATGGAGAATTTGAAAATGTAGATGTTCTATCTTTTATTACCAATCAAAGAATCTATCTAAGTATTCTTCCTGAATTTCGTCATTCATATAAAAAAGTGGATTTTTTTATTAATGCGGGGGTTTTAATCGCTTCTGATATATACAATGACTTTTATTTCCATGAAACCTTTTGTGATGATGGAGAAATTTATGAAAGAGATGATATCACAATATCAGGAGATGGATCTGACGGTTTTTGGGGATATAGTGCAAATGGCGGTCTAAACTTAAATTTCGGGACTATGGCATTAAAATTAAATATAGGAAGTACTTTTTATAACAAGAGTAAATTGTTTAGTTGGGGGCATCCCTACATAGCATATACAAATACTCGAATAGCTTTGGGAATAATATATTCTTTAGAAAAATAGTAAAATGTGTTTTTTTCAGTCAAAATGATTCTAACGGTATAGATACCAAAATCAAAACTAGTGAATTAAAAGCTTTTTACAATTTGTAGGAACTTTAGTTTAGAATTATGAGAAAAAAGAGATTTAATAAGAGGCAAAATAAGATAATATACCAAGAAGGAAAATTCCCTCTTAGAGGCTTAATCTTTAATCTCCTTGCTGCAATATATTTTACCTTTATAGCTCCAATAGTATCAAAAACTTCACTTGAAGCATTTACTACCAATAATACTTTCAAATGGCTTGGGACATTTATAGTAATAATTTCATTATTGGAGATTTATGCATTTCCAAAAAAGATGAAATTAGTATTGAAAGTTGCCATTGACAATAAAAAAGATTTAGGTGCTCTTGCAGGATCACTATGGTTCTTTCATTTTGGGATTTCAGTTTTCTCAATATTTTTTATTTTTGACACTTTTGGTTATAGTGAAGTTAGTATCAAAGAAGATCTTTATCCAACTTGGTTTATTTTTTTAATATTTATTGTTTCGATAAAAGAGATACTACTATTGTTTCCGTTACTTTCTGAAAAGGCAATTGATGATTCTCAATATTTTAATCTAAAAAAAAGCGAGTGGTTTTATGACTTAGTATTAGTTCTATATTCTTGGTTTGGATTAACAATCCTCTGGACAGGAACTCTATTGGGAGATAAAGATATGCACAAAGAAAACATAGGCGAGTATATTATTAATATAATTTTAGCAAGTACATTGTTCTTAATGTACTATTTTCCATTAAGAATCCCATATCTCATAGAGGAAATTGCTTTGATAAAAACAAGAAAAGACAAAGCTTTATTTATATTTTCAATTTTGATTGTGCTTGTGTCGGTGATATCTAAATTGTGAGGTAAAATCTGTTTCTTTAAAACTATTTTTAGTTTAGATTTTTAAATATTATATTTGCAGACTTAATCGGATAGTTTATTTTTGACCTTTTTAATTTTATTTCAATGCCCCAAATCAAACCCATATTCTTTAAATTTATCACATCTTTTTTTCTGTTTTTTATATTTTTAACAGCAAATGCACAGGAAGATGCTTTTACAGTTTCAACATTTCATTGCATTAGTGTTTATTGGACACCTGCAGGAGGCGATGCAAATAAACATGTATTTGTAGAATACAGAATTACAGGGTCCACACAATGGAAACAAGCATTGAAAATGAAATATAATCCAATAGCAGGATGTGGCAACAATCCTGTTACAGGAAAGCGATATGATAAAGCAGATTACAGAGGAAGTATTGTCAATCTGATACCCGATACTGAATACGATATACATTTGACTCTGGAAGGAACTTCAAATGATACTATTATACAAGCTACGACATGGTCGGAAAATTTTCCAATAGCCCAAACTATCAAGCCTGGCAACCTTACTACCGAATATTATGTTCCAAGTTCAGGAACTGCACAAGGATATCTACTGATTGACGGAACAGGTGATACTATAGATATACAGGATGGCTCGGATAATTGTTTATCCCTTCACGACAAAGAATATGTTATCATTCGCGGTTATACACTAAAAAACGCTGCTCAAAACGGAATAAGATTATATAATTGCAACCATATAGTGATTGAAGATTGTGATATTAGCGGATGGGGAGAACAAGATCCAAACGGAAGTGGATTTGGAAAAAATTATTTGTCCGGAATTTATGCAAGCAACAATGATGCTGTCAGTTGTGTGATTCAAAGAAATAAAATCCATCACCCGAGATGGGATACTAACAGTTGGGCTGAAGATAATGGAGGCAGTTATCACCCATCAGGTCCTCAAGGCATTTCTCTTGGAACATGTCAAATAGGAAACAATGTGATTAGATACAATGAGATTTGGAGTGATGCGGATCATTATTTCAATGATATAATGGGAATGTGGGCAAATGCAAGTTATGAAGGATTTCCGGGACCTGATTCGGATATTTACGGCAATTATCTTGCAAATTGCTGGGATGATGGTATAGAATCCGAAGGAGCAAATACCAATGTAAGGATTTGGAACAATTATATCGATGAAACTTATATGGGAATTGGCAATGCAGCCACTTCAATCGGGCCTCTTTATATCTGGAGGAATGTAGTAAACAGATCCTATAGCCCACCCGGAAGTTTATATGGGGAATATTCTGCATTTATAAAAATGGGATACGCCAATTCTATCACATGGATGACAGGTCACATGTATATTTTCAATAATACTGTTCTTCAACCTAATGGAGAAGGCCATGGTGGATTGGGCACACATGATACCAGCAATAGATATATAAAACATTGCGTTACTTTGAATAATATTCTTGAAGTAAGAAGTGCTACGAACAATTCCATATCCATACGAGCAGGAAATGAAGATTTCTCCTATGATTATGATCTTACAAACAAACCATATCCTGCCGGAGAAGAAACAAATGGAATAACAGGTTCCCCAGTCTATGTAACAGGAGCTCCATCATTTGACAACAATACCAAAACCGGCAATTTTCAACTTAGTTCGTCAAGTCCCGGATATGATGCAGGTACTATCATCCCAAATTTCTGCGATACTTACAATGGCATTGCTCCTGATATGGGAGCTCATGAAAACGGTGATGAAAATATTGTTTATGGCATCAATGCTCTGTTTTCTCCTCCCGGCAACGGGAATATCGGTATTGGCACTAATAATCCTAACTCCAAACTTCAAGTTAAGGGTGGAGACATATATATCGAAACACTGAATTCAGGGGTCATTATGAAATCTCCCGATGGCAATTGCTGGAGACTAACTGTCGATAACTCCGGTAATGCTGTTTTCACACAGGTTAACTGTCCGTAGAGTTATAAAAAAAAATTCTTATGGAAAATCCGGATATTTATAAAGGTGGATTTCATTTTTTTCGCATTGCGGGTTGGGTTCTCTATAGGTTACCGAGCTTGTCGAGGTATAGGAGTTAGAGGCGAGTTGTGGAAAAACGAAAAAATGAAATGCACCCATTTATAACAATATCAGAAATAAACATGAATATCCAATAATCTTGTAAATTATTCTTATAAAAATTAAAAATCCATGTATTTCAAATATTTTAAATAATAATAAACACTCTGTTTGTTGCTCTAAACATACTGTATTTGGCTTAACCCGCATTATTCACAGGTATATCTATTACGAAAACCTGTGAATAATGCGGGTTAAAAGGGTGATTTCGGATAAAATGGTTTATTTTAAATATGAAATTATTTTATCTTTGGCAGTTGAATTAATAGATCAATTTATAAGCAAAATATTAAAATAGGTAGCTTATTGTAAACTTTAAATGAAAAATCATGAAAAAAATAATATTCTTTACTCTATTGCTTATATCAATAAGCTCCTTGTCCTACTCCCAATCTTGTCTCCCTGGTGGTATCACCTTCTCCACTCAGCAACAGATAGATGATTTTGCTACTGATTATCCCGGATGTACTGAGATTGAGGGGGATGTAAAAATAAAAGAGTCATCCTCCGGCAATATCACCAATCTTTTTGGATTATCTCAGGTCACTTCAATTGGAGGACACCTCGAAATATATTATAATAGAGCATTAGCGAGCTTATCAGGCTTGGACAACCTTATTTCTATCGGAGGTTCCTTTAATATAGATGGTGACTTAGCATTAACGAGCTTATCAGGTTTGGACAATCTTACTTTTATTGGTGAAGACTTTGAAATAAAGTTTAATTGGCATTTAACGAACTTAGCAGGTTTGAACAAATTAACTTCTATTGGAGGTTCCCTTATTATAGATGGTGTCACAGCATTAACGAGTTTATCAGGTTTAGAAAATCTCACTTCTATTGGAGAAAGTCTTAAAATAAGTAATACCACTACCCTATCGAGATTATCTAGCTTGGACAACCTTATTTCTATCGGAGGTTCCTTAGAAATAGAATCTAACTCAGCTTTAACAAGCTTATCAGGCTTAGAAAAACTCTCTTATATTGAGGGAAACATTGATATAGAATATAACGAAGCATTAACGAGCTTGTCAGGCTTAAACAACATTACTTCTGTCGGAGGAAATCTTAAGATAATGAATGCCAATAGTTTAACTAGCTTGTCGGGCTTGAACAACCTAACTTCTATTGAGAGAGACTGTGATATTGAAATCAACGATGCATTAACGAGCTTATCCGGATTGGATAATCTTACTTCTATTGGGGGAGGACTTCATATATTATTAAACAATGCTTTGATAAGTTTATCAGACTTGGAGAGTCTCACTTCTATTGGAGGATACCTTTCTATAAGTTATAATAATAATTTAACAAGTTTATCAGGATTGGAGAACCTTACTTCTATTGGAGAAGGACTTCAAATAATATCTGACACTGCTATAACAAGTTTATCAGGATTGGAAGACCTTACTTCTATTGGAGGAAACCTTGAAATACTATCAAACTCAGCCCTTACGAGCTTATCAGGCTTGGGCCACTTTACCTTTATTGGAGGGTATATTGATATATATGACAATACTAATTTAAAGAACTTATCAGGCTTGGAGAACCTTACTTCTATTGGAGAAAATCTTGATATACAATCTAATGCAGCTCTGACGAACTTATTAGGTTTGGGTAACTTAACTTCTATTGGAGGGTACCTTAATATATATAGTGTCTGCCCGAAAAGTCATAATGCATTGTGACGCAGGCTTATATAGTTGAAAATTAATTTGAATCTAATAGGGATTTATTTGGTTAAAAGA
>JALVEG010000065.1 GCA_027031145.1 Saprospiraceae bacterium
GCTGCAATTATTTGAAAAAAAATGTAATTTTGTGAAATAAAAATCAAGGAAAATGACAGATGAAAAATTCAAAAATATATAATTCTTTACAAAAATTAACTGTTTATGAATTAAACAGTTTTGAAAAATTTATCAATTCTCCTTATTTTAATCAGAATGAAAAATTAACCGTATATTATCAATTGCTGTTGCCTTATCTAAAAGGGAAAAAACAAGGAGATCTCAGTAAAGAAGAAATATGGGAAAGAATACTTCCCGGTGAGAGTTTTGATGATCTTAGATTCAGGAAATATACATCGGATCTGTTAAAACTTTTTGAACGTTTTCTGGCACAACAAATATATGATAAAAACAATCTGAATATTGCCAATAATTTATTGGAGAATGTTAGTCAAAAACGTATTTTGAAACTTTACAATTCGGTATTGAGTACCGCCGAGCGATTGTCCAAAAGACATCTTGATAGAAATGCCGATTACTACTATCATCAATACAATTTTGAAAAAAATAAATTTAATCTTACATCCGAATTTGAAAAAAAATCAAAGAAAAAAACCAAATATAATTGGTTGAATATCGATAAAATGGGTGAAAATCTAGATGTTTTCTATATCAGTGAGAAATTGCGACTCTACAATACATTACAGAGTTGGAAAAGAGTATATAAATTGGATATAGAATTAAAATTTATTGATGAAATTATTGAATTTATCAAAAGTATCGAATTTGAAAAATATCCTCCGATTGCTATTTGGTATCAAATTTATCTGACAAATAAAGAACCTGATAATACATCTCATTATTTTAAATTGAAAGAAATGATGTCAAATTATATTAATTCATTTCCTAAAGAAGAAGCTATTGATATATCTGAATCTGCATTAAATTATTGTATTAGAAAAGCAAATAGCGGGGATGCTAATTTTTATAAAGAATTGCTTGACCTCTATAAAGAGATGATATACAATGATCTGTTGCTTGAAGATGAAAAATTGGATCCTACAAGGTACAGGAATATTATATTTACGGCATCTAGGATTAAGGAATTTGAATGGGCAGAAGAGTTTATTAAAAAATATCAGTATTACATTCCTGAAAAATACAGGGAAAATGCTATTAGATTTAATATGGCAAGATTCTATTATTATAAAGGTGAAATCGAAAAAGTTATTGAATATTTAAGAGATGTTGAGTTTGATGATATGATATATGAATTGAATTCAAAGATGATGCTTATTGCCACATATTATGATACGGATGAAATTACTCCTTTGTATTCATTATTGGATAGCTTTAATGTCTTTCTTAACAGGCACAAAAGAACAATACCCGAAAATCGTCGAAAAAGATACAAATTATTTATAAAATTAGTAAAAAAACTAATAAATACCAGTCCTATGGATACTGCAGGTATTAAAAAATTGAAAGAGCAAATAATCAGTGCGGGCAATATCCCTGATAAAAATTGGTTGATTGAAAGAGTGGAAGAACTTGGAGGATAAAATGGGCGGCCAATCGGATTCGAACCGACGACCCCGGGAACCACAATCCCGTGCTCTAACCAACTGAGCTATGACCGCCATGTGATGTTTTTTATAAAGAAAAACTTATTTTTCTCAAATTGTTTTTTCAAACAGAATGCGAAATTAAGACAAAAAATATTTTTATACAAATATTTGATGCTAATTGTGGAATTTTTATTAAATTGCGCAATGAAAATGACTTTACCTGAGTAGATACAACATTCTAAATCTAAAAAAATGAAATTATTAATTTCTATTGTATTGTCTTTTATTTCCTTTTTCTTGTTCTCACAGGAGAATCAGTCCTGGAAACAAAAAGTGTCATTAGAAGTTTTTAATCAGTTTTATGAGGTTGAGGAAGTTGAGTATTTGGTTCAAATGGATAAAAAAGCGGATTTGTCTTTGGCTAAAACGTTTTCAACTAAATATGAAAAAACTTCTTATGTGTATGATATGCTAAAAAGATTTGCAGAAAATAATCAAAAAGGTATTTTGAGTTTCTGTAAAGCTAATCATTTGAAATATAAATCATTTTTTATAGTAAATGCAGTTTTGGTGAAATCCGATTTCGAAAGAATGAAACAAATTGCGCAAAGGGATGATGTGAAATTTGTTGAAGCAAATCCATCTGTTAAATTAAATAAATTACCACATACAGGTATGATTGAAAACAGATCTCCAAATACACTGGAATGGGGGATAGATATGATAAATGCCGATGATGTTTGGGATATGGGGTATACAGGAGATGGCGTGGTTGTTGGAGGGCAGGACACAGGTTATAGATGGACTCATGAAGCTTTGAAATCAAAATATAGAGGTTGGGACGGTTCTACAGCTGATCACAATTACAACTGGCATGATGCTATTGATTCCATTGATAGTCATAATTCAGGTACTAATCCATGTGGATTGTCTATCAAAGTTCCATGTGATGACCAGGGACATGGTACTCATACAATGGGTACAATGGTTGGTTTGTCAGGCAGCAATGAAATCGGTGTTGCGCCTGATGCAAAATGGATAGGATGCAGAAATATGGAAAGAGGTTATGGAATGCCTTCGACATATATAGAATGTTTTGAGTGGTTTTTGTCTCCTACGGATACCAACGAGATGAATGCAGATGCTACCATGGCGCCTGATGTTGTAAATAATTCGTGGTATTGTCCCGAAACAGAAGGGTGTGATAATTCCAATTATTCTACAATGGAAGATGCTGTTAATAATCTTAGGGATGCAGGAGTAGTGGTGGTTGTTTCAGCCGGAAATAGCGGACCAAATTGTTCAACTATAAATACACCACCAAATTTTTTCAGTTCAAGTTTTGATGTTGGAGCTACCAATAGTTCAGACACAATTGCTAATTTCAGCAGCAGAGGTCCCACTTCAGGATATGGCAGTAGTATACTCAAACCGAATATTGTTGCTCCCGGTGTCAGTGTCAGATCCAGTACTTACGATAATGATTCGAGTTATGGCGTGAAATCAGGAACAAGTATGGCCGGGCCTCATGTAGCAGGAGCGGTAGCATTATTGATAAGTGCTTTCCCTTCTTTCAAGGGAGATCCCGATACAATTGAGCATATTTTGGAAAATTCAGCCGTTTTTTTAGATACGGATCAGTCTTGTGGGGGAGTTGACGGAACAGAAACCCCAAATAATACTTATGGATATGGAAGACTTGATATATTGGCAGCTATAAATTATGTCAACTCTTTGCCTCTTGAAATAATATCTTTTAAAGTTGAAAAAATATCGGATAAGAGAATAAAAATATCATGGCAAATTAAAAGTAAAAATGGTGAAGTTATTGAAATTCAAAAAAGCAAAAACGGTATATTGTGGGAAAAATTATCAAAAGTAGATTTTGTTGAGAAATATACACTATATGATGATAATCCTTATGTCGGAATAAATTATTATAGATTGAAAATTACTTCCGAAGATGGATTGACGGAGTTTTCAGAAGTCAGATCAGTAGATTGTTTTTCAAAAATTCAAATTCTTACTTATCCAACGGTTTTGCATAATGGTGAATATTTGAATTTGGAAATAAGTGACGAAAAAGGGAATATTATTATATTGGATATTGTTGATAGTAAAGGGACTGAGGTATTTAGTAAAAAAGTCAGGATTGAATCAAATAGACAATTATTATTAATACCAATATCTGAAAAAGTTTTTATGCCGGGATTATATTTTTTAAAATTTGTTGATAAAAATAATTCGTTATTTTTAATACAAAAAATAATTATTTCAGAATGATGGTCGCGACAAATACTTTTTAAGTAAACCGGCACGTTAGTGAAAAAAATATTTTATGAAACAATTGATTTTAGCATTTATTTCGACCATTTTGTTTTCTTCCTGTTTTTTGTTTTATACATTCAAAGACATTTCTATTGAACCGGATGTAAAAACTTTTTATGTGGATGAATTTGATAACAATGCATTTAATTCCCCTCCGACTATCAATCAGGATTTCGCCGAAGCTCTGAGAAAAAAAATCATAAATGAAACAAGTTTAACTTATGACGAAAGAAATCCTCATATTGTTTTTTCCGGTGACATTAAGTCCTTTACAGTTACTCCTCAGGCTCCGACACAGGAAGGAGCTTCATTGAACCGGCTGGATATAAAAATAAAAGTTAAATATGAAAACAGTCTGCATGAAAATGAAAATTGGGAAAGTACATTTGGTTATTATGCAGATTTTTCAGCCGAACAATCATTATTTGATGTGCAGGATGCTTTAATAAAAGAGATATTTGACCATATTTTGGAAGATATAATAAATAAAGCTTTTAATAATTGGTGATTTTTTAAAAAAATAATACTAAATTTTTTAAATATTATTTCAAAAGTCTATCTTTGTGCCGATTTTTAAAAAACTTAAAAAAAGTATATGGCAAATTACGGAAAAGTTAGTCAGGTTATCGGTCCGGTTGTGGACGTTTCTTTTATTGATGACGGGGCAGTATTACCTGAAATATTAAATGCTCTTGAAATTCAAAGAGGAGATTCAACATTGGTTTTGGAAGTACAACAACATTTAGGAGAAGATATAGTGAGAACAATCGCTATGGATTCTACCGACGGATTGAAAAGAGGAGATAAAGCATTGGATACAGGAAAACCAATTGCAATGCCGACAGGCGAACATATCAAAGGAAGACTTTTTAATGTGATTGGTGAAGCTATCGATGGTATAGGTAAAGTGGAAAAAGACAAAAATGCGTATCCTATTCATAGAAAACCTCCGAAATTTGAAGATCTGTCTGTTGAGACTGAAGTACTTTATACAGGTATTAAAGTTGTGGATTTGATTGAGCCTTATCCAAAAGGAGGAAAAATTGGTTTGTTTGGTGGTGCCGGTGTTGGAAAAACTGTTCTTATTATGGAACTTATCAACAATATCGCTAAAGGTTACGAAGGAATTTCCGTGTTTGCAGGTGTTGGAGAAAGAACAAGGGAAGGTAATGATTTGCTGAGGGAGATGTTGGAAGCAAACGTTATTAAATACGGAGAAGCTTTTATGGAGGATATGGAAAAAGGAGGATGGGATTTAACTTTGGTTGACAGGGATGAACTTTGCAGTCTCAAGCCACATTGGTGTTCGGGCAAATGAATGAACCTCCCGGAGCCAGGGCAAGAGTTGCTTTATCAGGTTTGACAGTTGCCGAGTATTACAGGGATGGAGATCTAAATGATCCTTCAGGAGGAAGAGATATTTTGTTCTTTATAGAT
>JALVEG010000066.1 GCA_027031145.1 Saprospiraceae bacterium
AGCTAAAATACTAAATGAATTAA
This sequence comes from Saprospiraceae bacterium, assembly GCA_027031145.1. Taxonomy (GTDB): domain Bacteria; phylum Bacteroidota; class Bacteroidia; order Chitinophagales; family Saprospiraceae; genus JADJGA01. The sequence goes on from JALVEG010000066.1 coordinate 24, forward strand.
ACTCACTCGACTTCGTCAGAGCTCAAACAGTAATTCATTTTTAACGTATTTTAACTCCTTTTGCCACTAAAATGAATAAGGTCTTTTAACAGCTACTATAACTAAGAATAGATACTAAACCACAACTTTTCCTTTTGATCCAACACTATCCCATGATCATTCCAACGAAAGTAGCAGAAAGCAATGAAGCAAGCGAACCTCCGAGAAGTGCCATCATACCAAATTTTGCCAATTGTTTTCTTTGACCTGGTGCAAGTGAACCTATCCCCCCTATTTGTATACCGATAGATGCAAAATTAGCAAATCCACAAAGCATATATGTTGCCATTATTACAGATTTTTCATACATTAGATGTGGTGTACTTGCAGCATTTTTCAAATCAGCCAATTGTGTATATGCTACAAATTCACTGGCAACCAGTTTGATTCCCAACAATTGTCCCATCACCATTATATCCTCCTTGACAACACCCAAAAGCCACATTAGCGGAGCAAATATTAAACCCAGCATTGATTCGAGAGAAAATTCATTGTAAGGAGTATATTTCGCCATCAGATCATTGAGACCTATGATACCGCCAATACCGGAAAAAATATAATTCAACATTGCAATAAAAGCAAGAAAAACCAATAGCATGGCAGCAACATTAGCTGCTAATTTCAGTCCCTGAGTGGTACCATTTGAAATAGCATCCAAAATATTCGAACCGATATCTTCCATTTCCACATCAGACTCTTCAGGAACAATACCTTTTTCAGGAAACAACATCTTTGAAATAACTATTGCTCCCGGCGCCGCCATCACGGATGCTGCTAACAGGTGTTTTGCAAATTTCAGTCTTTCCACCGGATCATCTCCACCAAGAAAACTTATGTATGCAGCTAATACACCTCCTGCCACAGTTGCCATTCCACCGATCATCACCAATAATATTTCAGACTTTGTCATTTTCTCAAGATAAGCTTTAATCATCAAAGGCGCTTCAGTTTGACCCAGAAAAATATTACCTGTTACAGACAATGCTTCACGTCCTGAAACATGCATCATTTTGGTAAGTACTTTTGCCATTCCTTTCACTACGATCTGAATCCAACCGAGATAAAACAATAATGATGTAAGAGCCGAAAAGAAAATAATAGTAGGCAAAACCTGAAGAGCAAAAATAAATCCGGCGCTGTTAACATTCATTAAGCCACCAAAAAGAAATTCAGAACCTACACGTGTAAAATCGAGTATTTTCACAAAAACACTACCACCAAATTCAAATATAAGTCTGATAATTCTAAGGTCTATTCTATTTATCTGCCAAAATCCCAAATCTATAGAAGGTATATTGAACCCGATTTTGTCGCCCATCAATATTCCTATTGCCAGAAAAATTTGAATTGTCAACCCTACTCTGACAGTTTTCCAATTGATTCCTTTCCTGTTGGCACTAAACAAATAAGCAATTCCAAGTACTACAACCATTCCTAAAACTCCTCTTAAAAAAGATATAAAATTGAATCCTTCACTTGGAATTAAATGGCTCGTTGACGGATCAGAAGTTACTTCCTGAGCTAAAACCGGATTATTGAATAAAAACAACAAAAAAATCACAAAAAACAATCCTGAATATTTCTTTACAATCTTCATAATATATCAATTAAATTTCGGTAATTCTTATTTCAATATTTTGCTAGAAAAAATACAAAAAGCGCCGTGAAATTAATAATAAATTCCGATATAGATAATATATTTATAATTTTTTAATATTATTTTAATTAATATGTGTATATTTGACCGATAATTTTAAGAACATATGTCTTATACACCGTTTTTAATAGGAATTACAGGAGGTAGTGGCTCGGGAAAAACCACATTTATAAATAAACTTAAAGAAGGATTTAAGGATGATGAATTGTGCGTTATTTCCCAGGATGATTATTATAAACCGAGACATCTGCAACATACCGATGATAATGGTGTAAAAAACTTTGATCTTCCCGAGTCTATTGAATTCAATCAACTGGCAATTGACATAAAAAAACTTCTCAACCATCAGGTAATAAAAAGACAGGAATACACATTCAATAATAAGTTAAAGAATCCGAAAATTTTAACATTCAAACCTGCTCCTATCATTCTAATTGAAGGATTATTTGTCTTTTATTTTGAAAAATTGCTGGATAAGAAATTTGACCTGAGAGTGTTTATCAATGCTATGGATAACCTTCGTGTTATCAGAAGGATCAAAAGAGACAGAATTGAAAGAAATTATCCTCTTGAAGATGTTCTTTACAGATATGAACAACACGTAATGCCTTCTTATGAAAAATATATCGAACCATATATCAGGCGAGCGGATATCATCGTAAATAACAATCAGGATTTTGACATGGCACTAATGGTTTTTAAAAGTTTTGTTCAAAACTATCTTGATCTCCATAAAAAAAACCAATCCGTTTAAAAACATTTTAACCTTTAAACCGTTTACTTATTGAAATAATTTTACAAACATTTGGGGTGCTGTAAAGGCTGAGATCATACCCATTGAACCTGTCCGGGTAATGCCGGAAAGGAAAATGAATCATCTCTCCTTCAAACTCCTCTTTAAAAATAAAATAATGAGAAATTTTGCATTACTTTTGCTTTTATCTTTTATATCTTTCACATCATTTGGTCAATTTGATATACATGGATCAATTACTGATGAAAAAGGCAGAATAATCGAATATTCCCAGGTATTTCTGGAAGGAACAAATTATATTACAGAATCCAATGATGAGGGATATTATAAACTATCAGGAGTTGAGTTTGGAAATTATATCCTGAAAGTAAATTTGTTGGGATATGATGATTTTGAAAAACAAATCTTTGTCGATAAAAACCTGAATATTGATATTGTTTTAAAAGAAAAAACATATAATCTAAAAGAAATCAGGATCAATGCTATGAGAGTTTCCGAAAAGATGCCTTTTGCATACAAAAATATCAATAAGGATCAAATCCAAAAAGAAAATTACGGTGAAGACGTCCCATATCTCTTGCAACATACTCCTTCAGTAGTTTCGACTTCCGATGCAGGTACAGGGATCGGATATTCCGGTATCAGAATAAGAGGTACGGATCCTACCAGAATAAATGTAACAATAAATGGAATCCCACTAAACGATGCTGAGTCCCAACAAGTTTATTGGGTGGATTTGCCCGATATTGCAGGATCATCTGAAAATATTCAAATACAAAGAGGCGTCGGAACTTCAACCAACGGATCCGGTGCCTTTGGCGCATCTATAAATATCAATACTGACAAAATCAAGCTAAAACCACATTTATCAATAGATGGAGGATATGGTAGTTTCAACACAAGTAAAATATCAGCAAAAGCAGGGACGGGGTTAATGAATGGAAAATTCAGTATTGATGCAAGATATACTTCCATCAAATCAGACGGGTATATCGACAGGGCATCATCTGCATTAAATTCATTTTTCTTTACAGGAACAAGGTTATTTAAGAATAGCTCATTGCGGTTCAATGCAATTGTAGGAAAGGAAAAAACATATCAGGCATGGTATGGTGTACCTGTTCAATATATAAATATCGATTCCCTGAGAACATTTAATTTGGCAGGAACCGATTATTTCTCTAAAAAACCACCTTATGAAAATCAAATCGATGATTATGGTCAAAATCATTTTCAATTGTTTTATAATCTGAAAATAAACGATAATACACTATTGAATCTTGCAGCTCATTATACCAAAGGTGCAGGTTATTATGAACAATATAAAACAGATGAAGATTTAATTGATTATAATCTTGATACTTCTGTATTTAAAACTTCAGATATCATAAGACAAAAATGGCTGAGCAATCGCTTTTACGGATTGGTTTACAGCTATAAGAAAGAATTCGAAAATTCCGAGCTGATCATAGGAGGTGCTGCTAACAGATATGACGGGGATCATTTTGGAAGAGTAATAGCCATTATCAAAAATCCAAACTATGACGGTTCACATATTTACTATAAAAATACCGGCAAAAAGAATGACATAAATTTTTATTCCAAATATTTGTTTACTTTTTCTCATCATCTAAACTCATATCTTGATCTGCAGTACAGATATGTTTCTTATAATATCACCGGTAATGATGACGATGCAAGAAATCTCGATTTTGATAACAAATTCAATTTTTTCAATCCTAAATTAGGACTGAAATATACATATAAGGGTTATTCAGCATACTCCTCATTTGCCATAGGACATAAAGAGCCAAACAGAACGGATTATAAAAACAGTACGGATCAGTTGCCAAAAGCCGAAAGTCTTTATGATCTGGAAGCCGGAATTAACATAAACAGCAAACATTTTTTCGCCGGTATAAACTTTTACAATATGTATTACAGGGATCAGTTGATATTGACAGGAAAACTGGATGATGTAGGAAATCCTATCAGAGAAAATGTAGATAAAAGTTATCGAAGAGGACTGGAAATAGAAGTTTCAGCTAAGCCGGTAAATTTCATATTTTTTGAAGCAAATACAACCATAAGCAAAAATAAAATTGCAAAATACACCGAATTTATTTCAAATTGGGATCCACCTTATGAACCTCTTACCATTGAACATAAAAATACCGACATTTCATTTTCTCCATCATTGATAGCAGGAGCATCTGTCTCCTTTGATATGTTGAATATTATCACAAAGAAAGAAAATCAACACTTGTATTTAAAAGCTTTTCAAAAATATGTCGGAAAGCAGTACCTCGATAACACAATGAATGAAAATGCAAAACTGGATCCATATAGTTATACTAATTTTTCATTGGATTATACTTTGAAAAACGATATATTCAAAAATCTACAGATATCATTTATTATCAATAATGCATTCAACAAAAAATACATTACCAATGGTTGGGTATCAAGAATCAAATCCGAAGCTTATGATCCTGTACCTGATGATCCTTATACGGTTAGAGATACAGAGAATATATATCAATATGTCGGATTATATCCCCAGGCATTGAGAAATTTTATGTTTAGAGTAAAATTTGATTTTTGAATGTGGTACTACTCTTATGTAAAATTACCGTCTGGGTTATTTTGATGTTTTTAATTTTTATTTGGGCGATTGCCGGACAATTCTCAACAATCATCCCGGCCGGCACCGGGCTGTTCGTGGGTTTCGTCCCGCCTGCCGTCAGGGACAGCCTCTTGACGTCGGCTCCACTACCATCCCTATCG
>JALVEG010000067.1 GCA_027031145.1 Saprospiraceae bacterium
CATATAAGTAGGTCCTATACCTTTGAGTGTCGAACCTATTTTCTTTTTACCTTTGGCATATTCTGATGTAGCATCGATCAATTTATGAGTTGGTAATATCAGATGGGCTTTTTGGGAAATTATCAACTTATCCTTTACATTTATATTGATATCTTCCAATTGTGTTATCTCTTTCATCAGAATCACAGGATCTATCACCACACCGCTTCCTATCAGATTGAGCATATTGTCATGAAAAATACCGGAAGGCATAATATGAAGTACGTATTGATCTTTTCCTATTTTTATTGTGTGACCTGCATTGGGGCCTCCTTGGAATCTGGCAACCATATCATATTTTGGAGCGAGATAATCAACAATTTTCCCCTTTCCTTCATCACCCCATTGCAATCCTACTATTACATCGACTTTCATCTGTTTATTTTTAGAGATTCAATTAGTCAAGATCTGAATTGCATTCTTCACAAATACCGTAAAAAACTATATTGTGATGCAAAACCTTAAAATTAAATGATTTTTCGATAAACTCCTTGGTCAATTGAAGCCTTGGATCACAAAACTCTATCACCTTTCCGCAATTCTCACAAACCATGTGATCATGCTGTTTATTGCCAAGAGATTTTTCATATTGAGTCGTGTTTTTACCAAACTGCTGCTTTCTGACCAATTCGCAATCAACCAGCAACTCTAAAGTATTGTAAACAGTAGCTCTGCTTACCCTGTAGTTTTTGGTTTTCATCTGAATATACAGGTCTTCTGCATCAAAATGATCTTCTCTATTATATATTTCTTCTAATATAGCAAATCTTTCAGGTGTTTTTCTAAATTCATTTCTTTCCAAATAATCTTTGAAAACATCTTTCACCTTTGTTATGTTTTCAGGAGTTTTTTCTGACATACCATTAATTTTGTTTATCAATTCTTTCGACGGAATTAATTCCTTCTATTTCTTTTAATTTTCTTATAATCAGGTTAACCTGATTATTGTTTTTTACAAAAATACTAATTCTTCCTTCAAAATATCCTTCTTCACCGGAGATATTGAATGTTCTGATATTCAAACCGATCTCATCCGACAATTTATTTACTATACTTTTGATCACTCCGGGCCCACTGTCTATTCCAATGATCAGCAGATCCACTACAAAATTGGTGTTTACATTTGCTCCCCATTCTGCTTTTACCACCCTGTAACCAAAATTTGCCAAAAGATGCATTGCATTAGGGCAATTGCTTCTGTGTATCTTCAAACCGGAACTTGTAGTTATAAAACCAAAAATATCATCCCCCTGAATCGGATTGCAACATTTTGCAATAGTATAATTGTATTTATCCCCGGGCTCTCCATTAATATAAACAAGGGGAATATTATTTTGTTTAGGAACAATAACCTCTTCGGGTTTCTTTTTTAGTATAGTTTCCTTAGGTTCTTCCTTTTTTATCAACTTTTGTCCTACGACATCAAAAGTTTTGAGTTTTAAAAGATCAACTTTTTCATTTGCAATTGCAAAATAGAAATCAGGTCTTGATTTGAATCCATAATATTCAACCAGCATATCAATATTCATCATGAAATCAGCTTTCATATTTCTCAGCTTTCTTTCTAAAGTCTCTTTCCCCAACTCTCCTTTCTTTTTTCGCTCTTCTTTCATCGCTGATCTGATCTTGGATTTTGCTTTTCCGGTAACTACCAATTTCAACCAGTTTTCACTCGGTTTTTGATTTTTCCCGGTCATAACCGAAACCTTGTCTCCATTGCTTAACCGGTACCCCATCGGAACCAGTTTATTATTCACCTTGATAGCAACAGCATGATATCCGACATCGGAATGTATATCAAAAGCGAAATCCAATGCAGTCGCTCCTTTGGGCAAAATCCTCATATCTCCTTTCGGAGTAAATGCATATATTTCTTCTTTGAAAAGATTTGTTTTAAAATCGCTTATAAATTCCAAAGCATCACTTGATGATGAATTATCCAATAATTCTCTTATATTATCAAGCCATCTGTCATAAACATCCATCCTGGTTTCATTCCCCTTGTATTTCCAATGTGCAGCAAATCCTTTTTCTGCTATTTCATCCATTCTTTCAGTTCTGATCTGAATCTCAACAAATTTACCCTGAGGACCTATAATAGTCGTATGCAATGACTCATAACCATTGCTCTTAGGATTTGTAACCCAATCTTTTAATCTTTCAGGTATAGGCGTATAAACATCGGTAATCAAAGAATAAACCTGCCAACATGTGCTTTTTTCCTTATCTCTTGGAACATCAACTATTATCCTGACAGCAAACAGATCATATATTTCATCAAATGTAACATTCTTATTTTTAATCTTGTTATTGATCGATGAAATAGATTTAGGCCTGCCCAAAACACGATAAGGAACGCCCAATTCCTTTAGTTTACTTTTTAGCGGATCGATAAACTCTTCAATATATTTGTTTCTTTGCTTTTCCGAATCCTTAAGTTTTTGGCTTAACTCTTCATATTTATCCGGTTCGGAAATCATAAAAATAATATCTTCAAACTCTTTTTTGATATTATACAAGCCCAACCTATGAGCTAAAGGAACATAAATATAGCTTGTTTCAGCAGCTATCCTCAATTGTTTGTATCTCGGCATTGAACCAATAGTTCTAAGATTATGCAATCTGTCTGCCATTTTTATCAAAACGACTCTCACATCATATACAAGAGTACTTAATACTTTCTTGTAATTTTCAGCCTGAGGAGAATCTACATTGTACAAACCATCCAGTTTAGTCAATCCATCGACAATTTTACCTATTTTTATTCCAAACATATAGGTTATTTCATCACTAGTGACTTCTGTATCTTCAACGACATCATGCAAAATAGCACATGTTATGGATGTTGGACCTAATCCGATTTCATGATAACATATTTTTGCTACTTCAAGTGGATGGTGAATATAAGGCTCACCTGATTTTCTTCTCTGAAATTTATGCGCTTCCAATGCCAATTGGTAAGCTTTATCAATCATTTCCTTATCCTCCTGATCCAATGCAGGATCAATACTATCTATAAATTCTTTATAAATACTATTTATCTTTGCAATTTCAGCTTTGGTCATTGGAAATTCAGACTTACCCACGTTTCTTTATTATTTTTATCATTACATAACATACAACAACTCTGTATAAATCAATTTGGCTCAAAAACATCCCACTGAAGTTGTTACAAATGTCAAAAGTAATACAATCTTATTAAAATAAAATCTAAATTAACATTTTTTATTTTTTCTTATCAATATTTTTTCTAAATATTTTCATTTTCGATAAAAGATCGTACTTTTGCAAACTCTTTTGAAAATTCTTTGTTGTAAAATATAATTTGCGGGTGTGGTGAAATTGGCAGACACGCTAGACTTAGGATCTAGTGCCGCGAGGCGTGGGGGTTCGAGTCCCTTCACCCGCACTATTTTTTTTGAAATAATAAGGCTTTGTGGGTGAAGGGACGAGAAGTTTATCCTGAGTAGTCCCTGATGATAATCGGGACGTACCGAAGGGAGTCCCTTCACCCGCACTAATTTTAAAAAATGCTCTTCTATATTATGAAGATAAACCAAAAATCCGATTATTTTTAACTTTAAACAAAAGAGAGATCCTTTCCCGTAAAACAATAATTTTAAATGTTGAATTTCTCAATTTTATATAAATCTAAAAAATACAATTATGAATTACGATGTAAATAATATCGATGATAACAGATTTGAATTGACCATAAATATTTCCAAAGACGACTATTTAGATGAAGTACAAAACGAACTAAAAAAGAAAAGAAAAGAATCAAGTTTCAAAGGGTTCCGTAAAGGCAAAACTCCACTGAGTTTTATCAAAAAAACTTTTGGTAATGCAGTTCTGTCAGATGTGATTAATAAAAAAATCGATTCGGCTCTTAGTGATTATTTAAAAGACAATAATATCGAACTGATGCTTTCGCCAATTGCATCAGAAAAACAAGAACCTCTGGATATCAACATCAATGATCCAAAGGATTTTTCAGTTTCTTTTGATCTCTATAAAAAACCTGATTTCGAGTTAAAAGGTATTTCCGCTGAAGATGAATATACTGTTTATGATGTTGAAGTCGATGAGAAAATAATCGATGATGAAATTGAGAGATTGAAAAATCAATTTGGAAAATTCGAACCGTTTGAAGGAAAATTGACAGATGAAAGCTATGTCACTGTTTATGCTAAAGAACTGGATGGTAAAGAAATTAAGGAGAAAGGGTATGAAACTGAATTTACAGTGAAAGTTGATGAAATTGATAAACCTTATAAAAATAAAGTTCTTAAATTGAATGTTGGGGATGAAATTGATTTCGATATCTATAAATTATTAAAAGATTCTGATGATAAAAAAGTAAGGGATTATCTTTTAAATATCGATGAAGATGATTATGAAGAAGGTGAAGACCTCGGTATTGGCAATATGTTCAAAGGAGAAATCAAAAAGGTAGAAAAATTTGTTCCTGCTGAATTGAATGAAGAATTTTTCGAAGAAAATAGTATCCCGAATGCAACAAGTGAAGAAGAATACAGGGAAATTATCAGAAAAGACATTAAAAGACACTACGATTCCGAAAGCGAAAAACTACTTCATCTTGACATCGCTGAAAAATTGAAAGAAATAAATGAAATAAACTTTTCTACTGAATATATCGAAAGATGGATCAAGGAACAATATCCGGATAAAAAAGATGATGAGATCACTCAGATAATAGAGGATAGCAAAAAAGACCTGAAATGGCAGTCGATTGTAGATAAATTGATCAAAAAGTACAATGTAGAAGTTACAAAAGAAGACCTTGCCCATAAATTGGAAGACCAAGCCAGAGGAATGGTCGGTAACAACCCTCAATATATTTCACAGATCATAGAGATAATGATGAAAGATGAGAAATTGGTAAATAATACTTACAATGAATTATTTATCGACAAGATCTTTAGTGCTGTTGCCAATGATATCAAAAAAGTTCCGGAAAAAACATCTTGGGATAAATTTGTGGAAATCGCAAAAAAATATCAAGACCAGGCTAATCAAAACTCAAATGTAGAATCGGAAGAAGAATAATAAAAACTTTCAGAAATAAAAATTGTTATAATAATACACAACAAAAGATAAAATGGATTTAGGAAAAGAATTTTTAAAATACGCTACAAAAGACAAAGGATTCAGCAGGATGCATCTTGAAAAATATATGAATACCACTGTTCCGAATATCAACGATTTTACACCACAGGTAATAGAAGAGAGACAGATGAATGTTGTCGGAATGGATGTATTCTCAAGATTGATGATGGA
>JALVEG010000068.1 GCA_027031145.1 Saprospiraceae bacterium
ATTTCTGGAATCAGCTGACCCAAACAGAGATGTTCAAATGTTCATCAACAGTCCTGGCGGATCTGTTATACCGGGATTGGGGATCTATGATACAATGCAATATATAGAACCTGAAGTTTCTACTATCTGTACAGGAATGGCAGCATCGATGGCAGCTGTTTTGCTTGCAGCAGGAGAAAAAGGGAAAAGAACTGCTTTGCACCACAGCCGCGTGATGATACATCAGCCGATGGGAGGAATGCAGGGTCAGGTTTCAGATATGGAAATATCTTACAATCTGATAAAAGAATTGCAAAAGGAATTATATGAAATATTATCTTATCATACAGGAAAACCATATAAAACCATAGAAAAAGATTGTGACCGTGATAACTGGATGAAATCCGAAGAAGCATTGAAATATGGTTTGGTTGATGAAGTGATCAAAATACATAAAGACAAAAGAGAAACCAAAAAGGACAAATAGTATAATATTTGACTATTTAAATTTTAAACATTCAATTTATGGCGAAAGAAAAAATAAAATGTTCTTTTTGTGGAAGAGATAAAAGTGAAACTCTATTGCTTATTGCAGGTATAGACGGACATATCTGTGATGCCTGTGTTGAGCAGGCAATGGAAATTGTCAGAGAAGAAATAGGAGAAAAACACAAAAGCGAGTTTAAGGAAATTCCCGATATCACCCCAAAACAGATCAAAGAATTTCTTGACGGATATGTTATAGGACAGGAAGAAGCTAAAAAACATATCGCAGTGGCGGTTTATAATCACTTCAAAAGATTAAAACATGTTTCTGCTTCCGATATCGAAATTGACAAATCCAATATTATACTTGTAGGAGAAACCGGAACGGGAAAAACCCTTTTGGCAAAAACGATTGCAAGATTTTTGAATGTACCTTTTACTATTGTTGATGCTACTGTATTTACAGAAGCAGGATACGTGGGTGAAGATGTAGAAAGTATGCTTTCAAGGCTTTTGCAGGCATGTGATTATGATGTCAAGGCAGCCGAAAGAGGTATTGTTTATATAGATGAAATAGATAAGATCGCCAGAAAAAATGATAATCCATCCATCACCAGAGATGTCTCCGGTGAAGGAGTTCAACAGGCAATGCTAAAGATACTCGAAGGCGCTGAAGTGAATGTTCCGCCGCAAGGAGGCAGAAAACATCCTGAGCAAAAAATGGTTAAAGTTAATACTAAAAATATTTTATTTATTGCAGGAGGAGCTTTCTCCGGTATTGATAAGATCATCGAAAGCAGAATGAATGCAAGTCAAATAGGATACAAACACGATGCTAAAGAAAAGATCAATAAAGAAAATATACTTGAACATATAACACATCAGGACCTTAAAAAATTCGGACTTATTCCCGAATTGATAGGAAGATTGCCTGTACTGACATATCTTGACAGACTTGATGAAGATGCATTGGTCAAGATACTTACAGAACCAAAAAATGCACTCGTTAAGCAATATACTGAACTTTTTGCAATGGAAGGGATCAAGTTAGTCTTTAAAGAAGATTCATATAGATATATTGCAAAGAAATCTATTGAATTCAAATTAGGTGCCAGAGGCTTAAGGACTATTTTGGAAACCATTTTGACAGATGCTATGTACGAATTGCCTTCCAAAAAGAATGTAAAAGAACTTGTTGTTGATCTGGCTTATGCAAAAAGCAAAGTAGAAAGCAGTAAACTTGTTAAATTTAAAGCAGCATAAATGTTGCATCTCTATAACCCGGATGATACAATAGTTGCATTGTCAACACCTCACGGTTCCGGAGCTATTGCAGTGATCAGGATATCTGGAAGATCAACTATTGCTACTGTCAATAATTATTTTCAGGGAGCAGACTTAACAAAAGAAAAGGGATACACAATTCATTTAGGCAAACTTGTCGATGAAAATAATAATGTCATTGATGAAGTGCTGATCAGTCTATTCAGATCACCAAAATCCTATACAGGTGAAGATCTGATAGAAATATCCTGCCATGGTTCTACTTACATCATCAATGAAATTCTCAGACTTTTTCTGAGAAATAATATCAGAATGGCAGAAGCAGGAGAATTTACCATGCGGGCATTTATAAACGGGAAAATGGATCTTTCCCAGGCAGAAGCTGTTGCAGATCTTATAGCTTCAAAGACAAAGATCACTCATGATATCGCATTAAAACAACTTAAAGGAGGATTTTCTTCCGAAATAAAAATTCTAAGAGAAAAATTAGTAGATTTTGCTTCTTTGATCGAACTCGAATTGGACTTCAGTGAAGAAGATGTGGAATTTGCAGACAGAGAAGACCTGAAAAACCTTATAGATGAATTAACTGTCATTATCAAAAAACTTATAGAATCATACAAATTTGGCAATGTACTGAAAAAAGGAGTTCCAACTGTTATTATAGGTCGGCCGAATGCCGGAAAATCTACATTGCTGAATGCCTTGCTTAATGAAAACAGAGCTATCGTATCCGAAATCGAAGGTACGACAAGAGATACCATTGAAGAAGAGCTAAATATTAATGGTATTATTTTTAGGTTTATTGATACTGCTGGCATAAGGGAAGCAAAAGATACTATCGAAAGTCTGGGAATAGAAAAAACCCATGAAAAGATCAAACAATCTTCACTGATCATATATATTTATGATATATCCAAAATGACTTTGGAAGAGGTAAAAAAAGATATTGCTATAATAGCAGAAAATGATACACCGGTACTCATAGTCGCAAACAAAACCGACATCAAAGGATCGACCGAAAACATTCCTGAATCCCATATTCCTGTTTCTGCAAAAAACAATGAAAATATCGAAAAATTAAAAAAAGACATTTTTGATTCAGTGATCAAAAACAAAATTGATACTTCTGCTACCATTATCACAAATGAGAGGCATCATGATCTGCTTATAAAAGCATTGAACAGTCTTCAAAATGTTAAAGAAGGATTAGCTTCCGGTATTCCCGGAGACCTTATTGCTATGGATATACGTCAGGCAAATATTTTTCTCGGTGAGATCACAGGCACCATCTCAACTGATGACCTGCTGGGCAATATCTTTGGAAAATTTTGTATCGGAAAGTGAAAAATATGATAAGCGAGTGCCTACTTCCTCACTTTCCTACTCCAAAAATCATCAATTGTAAAAGTACGCTGAAGCGCACTAACATTTAAATTACGTTATTAGTTTACCCCCAAATAAATTTGGGGGCTATTCTTATAGGCATACCATTTCGATTATAAGATTAGCCCACAACTTCAGTTGTACTTATAACTTTATCTTAACTGGCAGGTAGGACTCTCAAGCGCGTTAGCGATTGTGAAGCCGGTTTAGTATTATATTTTTGCTTTTTTTTGCCACGCTACCTCCCCCCGGTGAAACACTCCGTTAGTTTCACGGGGTAAACAGCCTTCCCGCTGTTCAGCGGGACAAGCTCTGTTTCTCCACGTGTGTTACATCGAGCTTGTCGAGATGTTCCGAAACCGGAGTAGCCGCCAACCCGCAGTTCACAGTCCAAATGATAAGCGAATGTCTCTGACTTCGCTTTCATCATAATGGCTCTACTCCTGTGCTGATGCACAGGTTCTTTCACTATCAAGTGAGATTTACTCACTTGATTTTTGATAAATCAAAACCGTTCAGTCATCCCCCTATCATTTTTCGTAACAAAGTGGAGAAAAATTATAAGGGGGAGAGCAGAGCATGAGCGGGATGCCAGAGGTTTACCCCGTGAAATTCATTTATGAATATTTCACAGGGCGGGATAGCTGTGCCAGTAACCATGAATATTTTATCAATAATTTCCTACTCCACAAATCTTCAATTGTAAAAGTACGCTGAAGCGCACTATCATTTAAATTACACTATTAATTTACCCCCAAATAAATTTGGGGGCTATTCTTATAGGCAAAACATTTTTGGTTATAAGATCAGCCCACAACTTCAGTTGTGGGTATTGACAGTACCAAAATTAATATTAAAAGTGCGCTTTAGCGTACTTCCCTGCTAAAAACCCACAGATAAAACACAGGATTAGCGAGTGTCTCCCAACTTCGCTTTCCAACCTCATAAATCATTTTTTGATATCTTCCTGTCCTATTTTTTTTATCGAATGTTCTTTTTGGGTCTTTTTCATTTTCTTTTCGATTTTCTTTTCAGTAGGGCTTAAAAATGGAATCCCCAGATTTAATCCTCTCAGAATAAATAAAATACCCAGAAATACTATTACAACTGGAATAAAATTGCTCAGTTTTCGTCTTAAAGGCAAACTGATAAAATTGCCCAATACGGAAATACCCAGGAGCATTGGCAGAGTACCTAATCCAAACATAGCCATAAAAAGCATTGATTTTAGCACATGACCATAACTTGCAGAAACTATTATCGCTGCATAAAGCGGCCCACAAGGCAAAAACCCATTCAACACTCCAATTGTGAACAGACTCATATATGATTTGGTGGAAAAAAGATTTCGCAATCCGGCCTTAATATAATTCAGGATAAAAAAACCTCCTCTGTTCCTTGATCCGAGATTGAAAGAGAACAGAGATGGAAACAAAACCGTCAGGATCATTATCATACCTGTAACTACGGACAACCATCTTTGAAATCCAAGTGCACCTATCCCCTGCCCTAACAGTCCGAATGCTGCTCCGAGAACAACATAAGTAATAGTTCGACCAAGATTATACAATACTCCTCCGAATATTTTTTCCAGTTTGGTATTCCCGTGCAAA
Source organism: Saprospiraceae bacterium (assembly GCA_027031145.1). Lineage (GTDB taxonomy): Bacteria > Bacteroidota > Bacteroidia > Chitinophagales > Saprospiraceae > JADJGA01. The sequence continues at coordinate 4,749 of JALVEG010000068.1, forward strand.
GGTAAAGCTATTGCTATAGGACCGCACATACCTGCACAATGAAAGCTTGTTACAAAACCCAAAACCAGACCTGCTATTATTATTTCCATTTATTTTTATTTAGCAACAATTCGGGTAGTATCATTTTGAATAAAAAAAGTACTCTCCCTGAATAGTTACATTTCACAAATTAAGCTAAATGTTCTTTAGATTCTACAAATTATTTAATGAATAAAAAAATGTAAATACTCAGGTTGTTTGTTACCGGGCTAAAGCCCTAAATTTCAGGATTTATCAATCTCCGTCAGCTAAAGCAGACGGTAAAATTGCATGATAAATTACCGTCTGCTTTAGCTGACGGTTTATAGAATTTGTGTAACTTATGGGCTTTAGCCCTATTTTTAATACCTGAATAGTTACAAAAAAATTATTCTTATTTAAAATACATATCTTTTTCATCAAGATATTTTTTATTATCACTTTGCCAATCCACACTTACTTTCCATTTTCCTTTGATAAAATCCTTAACATCAAAAACCTGTATATTGAGTGAATCGGTTTTTATCTCAAGCTTTTTATCAAATCTCTCATTATTGACCCTGTAAAACCAGACCTCACCTGATATATTCTTCAAGCTATCAGGAAAATCTATGATAACTGACTTGTCACTTTGGTTATATTCTATTTTTACAGGAACAGATAAAGAATTTGAATTCCTTTTCTTTTGTCCTATCAATTTTTCATATCCCACATCATAATCATAATAATTGTCCCTTACCAAAGAATGGTCAACGCTCTTGGAATAGACAACAAAATACACCATTATTGCAACAAATAATGTATAAAAAACCGCTATTGCCCACCCCCAGTGAAATCTGAATTTCATAATATAATAATTTAATAATTCAAAAATAGGAGAAAACTTTCGCTTTCCCCTATTTTACTAAATAAATTCATCATTATCTTTAATAATATACTTACATAATAACTATTTAGGCAGAACCATTTTAATCGAAAAAATCATTTTTTTCATTTCAAATGCATCCTGTCTGAGTAGTGCACTGCGCAAAAATTATCCATACATATATACTTGTTCTTTTTTATTTATACTTCGTTGAAGAACCCCGCAAATAGCTAAGGCTATTCACGGGAACCTTCGCCTTGTCTAAATAAAAAATTACTGCGTCTATTATGTACGTTTATTTCTTGCGCAGTGCAGTAGTTACCTTACACAAATATAAAATTAATGCGGTCCCAAGAAATTTGTCTTAGGTGAATGCACTAATTTCCCTTCTGAATATATTTCAAACTGAACAGGAGTTTTGTATCCTTTCATTTCACTTACAGGAATTGTCAATATCATACTTCCTGTTGCTCTGCCAAACTGAGGAATAACATCTATTTTTGCAGGGATAACTTTAAGATTAGCATCCTTGATCCCCTTAACCTTTATAGATATATTTTTCAAATCCTCAGAAGTCTTGTTTATCAATTTATAATTATAAACATTCAGTATATGTGTAGAATCTCCTTCTGCATATTGATATGTCATTCCGGGAGTTCTAAGTACAATTCCCTCAAGAGCCACTCTGTTGGAAGCCATATAAACAAATAATGCAAAGATTACAAACAAGACTGCGATATAAGCTTTAGCCCTACCCGGCAATTTGAAAGGCACTCCTTCCTTAATTGATTTTTCCGATGAATATCTTATCAATCCGGTAGGTTTATTGATTTTTACCATCACATCATCACAAGCATCCATACATGCTGTACAATTGATACATTCCAATTGGGTTCCATTTCTTATATCAATACCCGTAGGACAAACAGCAACGCATTGTCCGCAATCAATACAATCCCCAAATTCATCTTCCTTAGCTTCCCCTGCTTTGATCAATTTATTCCTGTCTTTTAAACTTGCTCTTTTTTCACCTCTTACAAAGTCATAATGAACAACAATACTGTCATCGACCAACAACACACTTTGCATCCTACCATAAGGGCAAACATTGGTACAAACCTGCTCTCTGAAGAAGGCAAAAATAAAATAAAATATCAGGGATATAACCGTTATTGCTATAAACAAAGAAGAATTATCAAAAGGAGCAGCCCATGTCTCTTTAATCTTATCAATACCAACAACAAGAGACATTGCCATACTAATAAAAACAAAAGCTAAAATCAAAAATATAACATGCTTTAATGTCTTTTTCAATATTTTATTAGTAGTCCAAGGCATAGAATTTAATCTTTTCTGTGCCGGAGCATCCCCTTCAATAGCATACTCTATTCTTCTATATACCATTTCCATAAAAATTGTTTGCGGACATATCCAACCGCAAAACAGCCTGCCGAAAACAAATGTAAAAAATACTATAAAAAGCATAAATGCAATCATCCCTATTGCAAAAAGATGCAAATCCTGAGGAGTAAATACCATGCCGAAAATTAGAAATTTTCTTTCCAATACATTCAGCATAAATAAAGGTTCTCCATTATGTTTCAAAAAAGGAAGAACAAATAATATTATAAGTAATACATAACTGACTAAAATTCTTCTGGTAGTCCATTTTCCATGGGGTTTTTTAGGATATATCCATTTTCTTTTACCTGAATCATCTACAGTGGATATTCTGTCACGGTACAGGTTTTCGTCTTGCGTTGACATAATAATAGTTTTTAATAGTTAATAGTAGCTTTAAACAAAACAAGACTGCACCCAAAAGGGTACAGTCTTTATTAATTTTTTATATTTAAAATCATTTAGGGTCTCCCGGATAATCCTTTGGATTAGGGGGATTTGTACCATGTAACTTTACTAAAATATAGCTGGCAACCTCCTGAATCTGAGTAGGAGACAACTTTCCTTCCCAGGTAAGCATTCCTTTTTCAGGAACTCCAAGCTTGATTGTTTTAAATACATTATGGATATCTCCACCATGTATCCATTTATCATCAGTAAGATTGGGTCCTATCAGCCCACCTCCATCCGGTCTGTGACAAACAGCACATTCTTTATCAAATGTTTTCTTCCCGTTTTCCAAAGCTTTAGCATCATTCATGATAACGGCTGTATTTTCATTGATATCACCACCTGATTCTTTCAAATATTTATCAACATTAGCTTTAGCAACTGCCATCTCTTCAGTATATTCTTTTGCAGAAGACCAGTCTCCTACAAAATGATATCTTACATAATAAATAACTCCGATAAATATAGTAATATAAAATAGCCACAACCACCAAGGCGGAAGGACATTATCCAACTCCCTGATTCCATCATACTCATGATCAAGCATTACATCCTTTTCATTTTCAATGGGAGTTGATTTTGTTAATATTTGCATTAATTTTTTCCACATAGGATTAAGATTTAAATGATTAAACAAATTTCCTTAATATAATTCATTACCCTCAGTTATATCATCACCTTCCAAAGGCAGATGTGAATCACGAATATCATCTTCCTTCTTTCTTTTTAAAGTCACAACAAAAATTGCGATCAACAGCAAAAAGAAAAATACAGACATTGATATTCCTATCCAGTTTGCATCATTTCCTCCGGAACTGATAATATATTTTACTCTTTCTATCATTATCTCATTGTAGTTTCATCTTTTTTGATATCGGTTCCAAGTCTTTGCAGATATGCAATAAGAGCAACGATCTCTTTATTTTCAAGACCATCGATCTTAACTCCGTTCTTTTGAAGATCTTCTGCGACTGACCTGGCTTGTTTTTTAGCCACTTCAACTGCTTTCTTTTCATAGCCATCAGCATAAGGAGTTCCCAATGTTCTCAATACATTGATCTTACTTTCCAATGAACTGTAATCTATATTATTTTCCTGCAACCAGGGATATCTTGGCATAATGGAACCGGGTGAAGTACTCCTTGGGTCAAACATGTGATCATAGTGCCATTTGTTAGGATATTTGCCACCAACCCTGTGCAGATCAGGCCCTGTTCTTTTGGATCCCCATAAGAATGGACGATCATAAATAAATTCACCTGCTTTGGAATATTCTCCATATCGTGCAGTTTCAGATCTAAATGGTCTTACCATCTGTGTATGACAACTTACACATCCTTCTCTGATATACAGGTCCCTGCCCTCCAGTTCAAGTGGAGTATAAGGTTTAACCGAAGTTATTTTAGGTACATTGGATTTAACAAGGATAGTAGGAACTATCTCTATCATACCTCCGATAAATACAGCTATAAATGCCCAGAAATAGAATGCTCCCATTCTGCTTTCAATCCATCTGTGTCCTTTATTAACATGAACAATTCTTTCAAGAGCAGGAGCCTCTGCTTCTTCTTCGCCAACAAATTTACCTTGTTTTACCGTTTTATATATATTGTAGGTCAAAAGGATCAATCCTGTATAATAAAGTGTACCTCCAATCGCTCTTGTTGTCAACATAGGCATAATTTGAGTAACTGTATCAAGGAAGTTACCATAAACCAAAGTCCCGTCAGGATTGAATTGTTTCCAGCTCAACTGCTGTACAATAGCTGCCCAATACATAGGTGTTACCCAGAAAATAATACCAATTGTAGCAATCCAAAAATGCCATTCAGCCAATTTAACCGAATAAAGTTTAGTCTTGTACAATCTCGGATAGAGATAATACAACATACCAAATGTCAACATACCGTTCCATCCCAGGGTTCCTACATGAACATGAGCAACAGTCCAGTCTGTAAAGTGAGTGATCGCATTAACAGATTTAATGGACATCATAGGACCTTCAAATGTTGACATACCATAAGCGGTAACGGCAACAACAAAGAACTTCAATATCGGATCCTGTCTTACTTTATCCCAGGCACCTCTCAATGTCAAAAGTCCGTTCAGCATACCTCCCCATGATGGCGCTATTAGCATCAGTGACATAACAGTACCAAGAGACTGCACCCAGTCAGGAAGAGCTGTATATAATAAATGGTGTGGCCCGGCCCAAATATAAATAAATATCAATGTCCAAAAGTGGATAATCGATAATTTATATGAATAAATAGGCCTGTTAGCGGCTTTAGGTACAAAGTAATACATCAATCCCAAATAAGGAGTAGTAAGGAAAAACGCAACTGCATTGTGTCCGTACCACCACTGGATCAAAGCATCATGAACACCTGCAAAAACAGGATAACTTTTCATCAGTGAAAAAGGAATTTCAAGGTTATTACCAATATGAAGCATGGTAACTGTTATCCATGTTGATATATAAAACCATATAGCAACATAAATATGACTTTCTCTCCTTTTCAGTAATGTCATCAATAAGTTAATTCCGAAAATAACCCATACTACTGCGATAGCAATATCAATAGGCCATTCTAATTCTGCATATTCATGCGAACTTGTAATGCCAAGAGGCAATGTAATAGCTGCAGCAACTATAATAAGCTGCCAACCCCAGAAATGTATCAAACTCAGGGTTTTACTGTACATCCTGGTTTTCACGAGGCGTTGGGTTGAATAATAAACTCCGGTAAAAATAGCATTACCTACAAATGCAAAAATAGCTGCATTTGTGTGTAAAGGTCTCAATCTACCGAATGTCAACCACGGAATTCCTGCATTCCAATCGGGAATAAATAACTGGTAAGCAATTGTCAAACCTACTAAAAGTCCGACAAGCCCCCAGATTATCGTCGCATTTGCAAACTTGCGAACGATATCATTGTCATAATAAAAACGATCAATCTTTGTCATTAGTTCCAGCGTTTTGTTATAAAATAAAATGTATTAATCTTTATTACTTTCGTTTTTTGAATTTTCCTTAATCTCTTTTTGGTAATTTCTTTTTGATGAGTTTTTTTTTGTTCCATCGTCAAATAAAATCCTCATTGCTGGAGTTTCGGAATCATCAAACTGTCCATTTTTTACCGAAATAAAAAATGCGACCAAAAACCCAACAGCTACAACTGCTCCCATAAAAATCAATAAATAAATAGCACTCACAATTACAGAATCCGAATTTTCACAATAAAACTCGCAGCTAAGATAGAAATAAATATTATTTTAGACAAGGTTTTAAATAAATTATTATTGATATTAATCAGAGTTTTAATATATAATCAGTCATTTTATCAGTGAATTACAAAATCGTCTAATTTTAATTTATAAATAATCTAAATAATTTTGTTCTGATTCATTAAATACTCACTAAAACCCTAATATTAAATTAACATTAATTTTTAATGTAAACATTGCATTTATATTTATAATAATTATTTTTGTTTTCTAAAATCAATGCAATGGATTATAATACTTTTTATTTGCTTGCCGTAATCATTCTGTTTTTCTTAGCTATTTCCGACCTGATCGTGGGAGTAAGTAATGATGCTGTCAATTTTTTAAATGCTGCCGTCGGTTCCAAAGCCGCTTCTTTCAAAACAATAATGATTTTTGCTGCTGTAGGTGTATTTGTAGGGGCTGTATTCTCTACCGGCATGATGGAAGTTGCAAGAAAAGGAATTTTTCATCCTGAGTTTTTCTCATTAAATGAAATAATGGTAATATTTTTGGCAGTTATGCTAACAGATGTAATTATGTTGGATCTGTTTAACACATTTGGAATGCCCACATCAACAACGGTATCTATTGTATTCGAATTATTAGGTGCAGCAGTGGCTTTATCCG
>JALVEG010000069.1 GCA_027031145.1 Saprospiraceae bacterium
AAAAGAACCTGAAAATGAAGAAATAGAAGAAGTAGCAGATGAAGATATAGAAGAATTATAATATTCATTGGTTTAATATAAAAAAAGGGTGGCAAATATAAAGTTGCCCTTTTTTTATTTTAAATTTTTGAAACAAATAATAAAATAAAATCGTTAAATTTATAGTAAATTATTAAAAATGAATCAATATCAATTTACCGCACATATAGAAAAAGATAAAGAAACTGGTTATTACATTGGATATATCCCCGGTTTACCCGGTGCACATACTCAGGCTGAAAGTTTGGATGAACTTCATAAAAATCTGGAAGAAGTCACGCTATTATGTTTGGAAGAGCTTTCACTAAATGATAAATTTGAATTATTTAATTAAATGATACTTCATATAAGTCGTAATAGTATCAAATCGAAAATACTTTTCCGGCATATCCTTATAATGATAAACCCGCCATTCTTCAAGAAAAATATGTTTTTTATTCAATAAACTGTCAAATCTGCCGGGATTCTCATCGATTAAAATGCATCTTTGTTCCTTGTTTTCCAAAGCCGAAAGCATCCAAAATTCATAAGCACTTGCCCAGGACATCAGCAGGGTATCCATTGGAAATTCATCCTGATACAAAATAAGTTTTTTATTTTCAAAATTTTCAGTTTCATCAATAACATTTCTCAATAAATCCAATCTTGCAGTATATAAAGAATGGCTGTTATTGATATGAATGACCCTGACAATTATCACAAAGATCAGAATCCAAAATGTTGTTTTGAAAGATACTTTGGGAAAAATATCATATACCAAAGGCATTATAATAAATATGCTCAATAAAATATATTTGCTTTCCGCAAAAAAATGTGGTACTCCCTCAGGGAAAGAAATATTTACCAATAAAACATAGGATAAAACAAATACAAGAACATAGCTTAATTGCAAATATTTCTTTTTCAAAATAAACCAAATAACAACTACCATCAATAATATCAATGAAATATAATAGTCATGAATCACATAACTGAAAAATTCACCATTTGATTTTATATAAAAATAATCGGGAAACAATTTAATAAAATTATCCAGTCTGGTCATATTCATATCATCATACCAATTGCGAAAGAAAATCTTATTGATAATAAATGAAATTAATGCTATTGCCGAACCAATTCTGAACAAAAGCAGATCATATTGCCCTTTTTCAAAAAAATATAGATAAAAAGATAAAAATACAAAAGGAATGATGATCAAAGGATGGGAGAATATCACAGTCGGAACCAAAATAATCATAAAGATCAAAAGAGCGTTTTTATTAATTTTCAGCTCTGTGCTCAATAATGAAAAATACAAGATCATTAATGCTATTCCCTGATTAAGTTCAATAGCAGGCCAATAAAAGGTATGACTTATCATCAAGATATTGAACAGCAATAAAAACAATGCCCATTTCAGATTTTTAATGAATTTTGCTATTACAATAAATATTATAAAATTGTATATAGCGAAACTCATTGAATAGATCAATGTGATAATATTGAGCGGAAGGGACAATTTTATTGCCAGATAAGGAAATATCTTTGTTATGACAGCGGCAAATCTATTGACCTGAATAGCAAAACCACCATCCCGGATCATATATGCCAACTGGAAAACAGGATCAAGGAAAATAATCCTTTCCTTGTAATAGATAATAGATAAGATAAATAAGGAACCGAAAGCCAGCAGGCCTGATATTATGATCCCTTTGTTTCTATTCATTTAAAAATTCATTAGTCAACAAATGTTTCAGTATCCGATACATCTTCCAATCCCGGCAAAATATTAGCTAACTGATTAGCCTGGTGAATCAAAACAGGAATATGTTGTGTACAGATATGATGTGTTTTCCCCTGATATGAAAATTGTATAAGAGGCATTTTTTTATCATCGACTTTGCAAATTAGGCATTTATTTCCCATAACTATTTTTTAATTTTTTGCAAAGGTAATATTTTTTATAAAAGTAACTATTCAGGAAGGGTGCTTTTGAGACGAAAAAAATTATTCCACCTGAGTAGGTACTTATAAAATACCTTTGTCGGCAAAACTAAAATATTCAACTCCGCCAAATATAATATGATCCAATAAGGAAATATCAAGGTAACCGGCTGCATTTTTAATCTTTGAAGTGAGATTGATATCTTCCGCACTTGGATTTACATTTCCCGAAGGGTGATTATGCACCAATATGATTGAACTGGCAGTATGCTCCAATGCGATTTTAAAAATCATTTTAGGATCTACAAATGTACCTGACACTCCCCCTTTGCCGATTTCTTTTTTATAAATAACAACATTTTTTCTATCCAAAAACAGAACCCAGAATTCTTCATGTTCCAGATCGGATAACCGTGAATACATCTCCTCATAAACATCTTTACTGCTTGTGATCTTTCGTTTTGTTTTTTTCTCAAATTTCTTCCTGTTTATCAATTCCATTGCAGCAACAATACTTATAGCTTTTGCTTCTCCTATTCCGGGATATTTCATCAATTCGGCATAACTTTTTTTTGCTAAAACATTCAGATCATTCTCCATTTTTTCCAAAATATGTCTGCTAAGATCAACTGCGGACATTTTTCTGTTTCCCGAACCGATAATAATTGCCAATAATTCGGCATCCGTAAGATTTCTTGCACCAAGTTTCATCAATTTTTCTCTTGGTCTGTCATCTTCAGCCCAATTTTTGATCGACTTATTTGATTTTTCATTTTTCATAAAAACAGCAATATTGAGGTAAAGATATTAAAAATGAAATAATTTACAATTGTTTGTAACTAAAATTCTATTTTTGCATATATTTTTAGTATCTACTCAGGTAGGGGGCTTTTGAGATGAAAAAATTCAATTTTTTTGCCAGATGAAGCTCATTTTTTGAAGACATAGTGGAGCTACGTCAAAAAAAATAGCTGAAATATGGCAAAAAAAAAGGTTTTTTCAATCAAAATGATTCTATCTGAGTAGATATTTTTTAAATGAAAATGAAAAAATACGAAATATTATTAATAATATCAGGTTCTATTCTAGGATTTACATACTGGAATCTCTGGGGATGTACTTCTGATTGTGCTATCAAATCCCAATGGTGGGCAACAATATTATGGGGCGGATTATTGGGATGGGTAATAGCAGGATTTATAAAAGACTCAAAAAAAGAGAAAGAAAATAATAATAGCCACCAAGACTCAAAGAATAATTTGACATAAAATTAATGTTTTGGTGAATTCATGGCTAAAAAAATAATAAAGAAAATGAAAAAAAGTCATTGGGCGATATTGGTTATTTTAATCGTTTTGATCATAGATCAGGCTTCTAAAATATATATAAAAACTCATTTTGAATACGGTGGTGGTTTTGATATTTTCGGTTTAAAATGGGCAAAGATATACTTTGTGGAAAATAAAGGTATGGCATATGGTCTGGAATTGGGTGGTCAGTATGGAAAATTGTTGCTTAGCTTATTTCGTATCGTTATGATATTTGTATTGATCTACATTTTAGCAAAATTAATCAAGGCAAATGAAAAACTAAGTTTGATAATCAGCTTTTCATTGATAATCGCAGGAGCATTCGGAAATATTATCGACAGTGCATTTTACGGAATGATCTTTTCAGAAACACCGCGATTTCATGGAGGGATAGCTCAACTGTTTCCAGAAGGAGGAGGTTATGCAGGTTTTCTGCATGGAAAAGTAGTGGATATGCTTTATTTCCCAATGATCGATACCCATTTACCTGATTGGATTCCGTTCTGGGGAGGAGAAAGATTTATTTTTTTCCAACCGGTATTTAATGTTGCTGACTCTGCTATCACAATAGGAGTAGTTTCTCTCTTATTATTCAACAGAAGCTTTTTCATCAATAAGGAAAAGGAATTGGAAAAGAAGAGGAAAAAGGCTAAAAATTCTGAAGAAGAGGAATAGGATAAATTTTTTTAGAGGTAATTGGAAGGATGCATTTCATTTTTTCGTTTTTTCCATATCTCGCCTCTAACTCCTAAAGGAGAACCCAACCCGCAACGCGAAAAAATAAAATGCACCTAATTGGAAAATATGCTAAAGCGTACTCTGCCGGAAATTTGTGTTATTCCCATAAAGAAGCTGTCTAGAAAGATTGTTTATTTGAAAATCAACTTTCGCCCCATCCCTATATCTCGACAAGCTCGGCAACCCAAGGGTAGTTGATTTTCAATGATTTACCCTTTAGGGGCAGGGGCAAATAAATCATTAAAAATCAATTGAGGAACTTTTTAGACATCTTCCTTATCTTATTCCCTAACAACCGGGTTTATGTTTTCATTTTGTCATCATTTTTATTACTATTTGATGATTTCCTACAACCCTGCCGATAAAAGCAGATCCAATGAAGTATATTTCATATCAAAATATTTCGCAAGAAATTCATTTGTTACATTGCCTTTGTAGGTATAAACACCGTTCAGCAATCCGGGATTATTGTACAACAGTGATTCAAACGAGTTCAAAAGTCCGGATTTAAGTATAAGCGGAGTAAGGATATTACTAAATGCTATTGAAGCTGTTCTTCCGACTTTGGAAGGAATATTAGGGACACAATAATGTATGACATCGTGTTTGACAAAAATGGGATTATCGTGAGTGGTAATTTTTGAAGTTTCCACACAGCCGCCCTGGTCGATACTGACATCAATTATCACTGCCCCTTTTTTCATTTTCATGACCATATCTTCTGTAATAACCATTGGTACTCTGCCTGTATCCGAATGGATGGCAGTGATCACAACATCGGCGCTAAGCAATTGATATTGGAGATATACAGGATCCATGACAGATGTATGCAAATGCCTGCCAATACGTGATTTGAGCTGCATTATTTTATAAATATCATCATCAAACACTCTCACTGAAGCCCCAAGTGATAAAGCTGTTTTCACCGCATTTTCTCCAACCATACCTGCTCCCAGTATCACTACTTTTACAGGGGGAACACCCGAAATACTACCCAATAACACCCTTTTTCCCAGTTTAGGATCAGAGAGGTATTCGGCTGCTGTCAAAACCGCTACGGTACCTGTTATTTCACTCATGATCTTAACAACCGGAAAAGATTTATCTTCTGCTTGCATATACTCCATGGCAACGGCAATTATCCTTTTATCTACCAATTTTTGTAAATATTCTTTTGTCGTAACAGGAAATTGCAACGGGGAAACCAATACTTGCCCTGAATGAAAAAAATCAAG
>JALVEG010000070.1 GCA_027031145.1 Saprospiraceae bacterium
AAAAGATTCATTATATCTTCATTTGGTGATGTTTACAAGTCGGGATTTATACACATATTTTGATGATCCTACTACTGATGAAGAAATGGATAGTACTAAAAAAGCTCTATTGTGGAGATTAGAATCAGATTCATTGAAACTGTTGGATACATTGAATCTAGATCCTAGTCAAAATAATATAACTGAAATGTATGAATGTAAACAATTTTCAGAAAAAAAATGGATATATATAATGGAAAGGGAATTTTTTCCAACATATTTCGTGCCGAAAGCAACTGAACAAGATTCGTTTTTATCTGAAGATACATTTATTAGTGTATTGGATTATAGTGGTGATAGTATTATTATAAGAAGATTAAAAGGAAGTCAATATAACCCGTTTTATAAATATTCACTTTACACGGAAGATTATTATTATGATGCCCAATTATGGCATCTTTATTCATATGATTTATCCCCTTTCAAGGTTTTTATAATAAGCAAATCACTTGAAAATGGACATGAAATAAAAAAAGATATTTATGCTGATAGTTTTTATATTAAAAGAGAATCAGGGATTTTTTCTAGATTTAATGCTTTTTTTATGATTAGAAAAGATAATGAAGTCAAGAAAAGAGTGTTTGAAAGAAATAAATACCCAACCCTTGAAGATTGGCCAAAATCTGATATGATTATACCTGTAGGAGAAGATGAATATAAATATTATTCAAGTTTTGAATTTTTGTTACGAACACCTCAAAATCGTTATATAATAGGCAGAAAAAAACGGCATAAACCCAATACTGATTCATTGGAATTGTATTATGTGTTTGACAAAGAAACACAAATATGGGATACTATATATATGCCAAATGATGTAAGGAATTTCAATATATATAAAGATAGGTATTTATATGGGACATTATGGAGAAAATGTACTTATTGCAGAGATTATAAACCGGTAAGAGATAGTGTATTGGCACTTATCAAAAAATATCCTAAAAAATATAGTTGGAAATATAGCAATTATCCCAATTTGGCACATTGTTCCGGAAAATTTTTCATTTATGATTTGGAAAGGAGGAAATATGTAGAGATGAAAGCGGAAGATAGAGATGCGGAATTGATAGAAATAATTGACGGTTGGATATATTATCGTGTTTATGATGAGATCAGAAGAATGAAGTTGGGATTGGAACCTGATTATTTTGATAAGTCAACAGTCGAGGTATTAGTCAAAAACAAAGAAGTCATACCCAATGTACACCATATTTTTTTAAAGGAAAAGTGTCCTGTTGTGGAAGAATGGATAACACCCGACCCACATAAAAAGCGCAAAGCATTTAAAGTGAAAATTGGGAAATGATATGGATATGAATAGAGAAAGATAAGAGACTTTAACGTGGTAAACGAATACCGATTTTGGAAGTAGGGAAATGGTAGGAAACGTTTGCCTTCTTGCCCCGAGAAACATATGAAATGTTTCATCGGGAGGATGTAGCAAGGAAAAAGATATACAATCATAAAAGCAATAAAAATCACAATTCTATTGTTGTTTTTAACAGGGACTATATATGCGCAAAACTGCTGTGAGAGCGGGGAATGCTATATACGTCTAAATGATATATCGGGAGTGGATACCGATACATTTCAGAATTCTTTGAAGGCGGCAGCGTGTGAGTTGGTACAGGCATTTCCGGATGATTTTAGACGGGATTTTCGTGTCTATGATTTTGGTTTTTACCTGCACAATGAGCATTTTGACGGCAATTATCCGGCGGTATTTGAGCAGGTGAAGTCGCAGATAGACAAGCCGTATTATCTGTTGTTTGGTAAGCAGACGGATAGTACGGGGGTGTATAGTAAGATATGGGTGGAGGTGAAGCTGCCGGAAACTAATATTTTTGAGTGTTATACAGAAGAAGAAAGAGCTTTTATTCCTTTGCGTATATTGTCTAAAATAAATGAAACTTATGATAAAATGGGGAGGAATGCATTTTATTATGCAGAAGCCGAAATTAGCGGTATGAATAAACTCATTAAGATTATTAATAAAGCAAAAGAATGTTGTTATGTTAGTCCGCTAAGGGATCCGGATGTGTGTCCTTCTTGTCCCGATAATGATGAAATAAAGACAATTTTAGAGTATTATGGCTTTTTTAATTTACCTGTTTTTAATCTTACAATTAGTCCAATGAATAAAGAAGGGGTAGTAAAGCAATATGCTTCGATTTCGGCCAAACTGGGGAGTAGTGGAGAACAAATATCATTGAATGATTATATCGTTCCATATTTGAAAGAAATTGATACAGTTGTACATAATGTTTATGGGACAATTAGTCATTATGATCAATTAAGTGATGATTATAATTGTATGGATATTATGAACATTGTTTATAATACAAATGGAGCTAATTATTCTGCGCTAATAAACAAATCGGGAAGAAATGATAATAGAAGGAATAAAGAAGATGTGAAAACACGAGAAGGAGAAAATATTTACTTAAAAGTAGATGTAATCTCATTAAAAGATTTAAAAGGAAATGAATATATTTATTATAGATTTTCTCAAAATATTACAGATGGTAATTCGAAATTTGGAATTTTAGATGATATAATTAAATTTAAGGAAAATTCTACCTATAAAGATGAGGAATTGTTGTATATGATCTGGGCGGTAATGACTCAAGATGTAACATTAGATGAACTTATTGAAGGACATGATTATTTAAGTCCGGATTATGGTAATACTTATGATCCACCGCCTTCCTATATTAAAATATTAGATTCGTATGTCCCGACATTTGAGCCTGATAATTATGAATTAATGGCTAAAACTAAATGGTTAGATGAAACTCATGAATATAATCCTCCAAATAAAATCCCTAATGATCTGCAATCAGGTTACGATGGAGATACAATGAAATTATCTCGCTATTTTCCGAATAATAGAGCATTATTGAAGTTAGATAATAATGATCTATTAAATAAGTATTTTAAAAGTTTAATAACAGATGGCTTCTTAAATAGTGATTTGCAAAATGTTGCAAATGATTATTTTAATAGATGGGTTGCCGGTACAGGTGGAGATTATTTCAATCAAGAACTTAGTGAATACGTATTGACAGACGGACATACTATTGCTACTGTACATGATTTTGGGGAATTACTTAATGATTCATTGAAAAGAGTCAAAGGAGATTTAAGTAAATTGCCATTTTTGAAATTGGAAGCAGGATATCGGGTAATATATGGTGAAGGAGAAAAGCACTCGGGTTTAGGAATATTGGTACATGATACTGAGAAATTGTATATATATAATATGGATGACTATCACTATGATAAGGACTCAAG
Organism: Saprospiraceae bacterium; assembly: GCA_027031145.1. Taxonomy (GTDB): domain Bacteria; phylum Bacteroidota; class Bacteroidia; order Chitinophagales; family Saprospiraceae; genus JADJGA01. The sequence continues at coordinate 3,334 of JALVEG010000070.1, forward strand.
GGAATGGGAAATAAAGCTGTATTTTCAAATATTTGATAACTTTGGATTAGATGATGGTGATTTGGAGGATTTTCAAGGGTGGGAATGGAGTGTGCATCAGTGGAATAAAAAATTTGCAGCATGGTGGATACTCCAACATATAAGAGGGTATAAACCTTTTCGGACGGAAATAAGGACTGTTTTTAAGATAAAAGGGGATTTAGATAAAAAATAAATATATGTCAGATGAAAAAAAATATAGTTTTAGCATTAATAGTTATTTTTACTTTAATAGCTTGTGATAATGAATTGAGATTTGAAAAAATAGAAAAATTAAGTTCTGAATTTTATGAAGATTCTTATGATTCCTTAAAGACGCGATCTGATAGGTATATTGTATATGGATATAAGAATGATGCAAAGACGGAAAGATTGATCGATAGTTTTGCTTGCCAACTTGCTCAACCATTGTATAAAAAATATTTATCTTATGATATTGAATTTTATAAAAAATCCCATAAAACCAATATTGATTATATCAATAAACATCCTAAGCATTGGAATGCTTATGCTATGTTTCATGATTATCTTTGGCATTATAGTTTTAATCAGCATGGATTCGCCTCAAAAGCTAAGGTAAAAAACAGTGAGGGTAGAAAGTTTTTTTATCCAAGACCGGAATGTTTGTCCAAGAAAAAACAGAAAGATAGTCTTAGATAATGTGTACTAAACTTATCTGTTTTACACCAACCCTTCACTCTTCAGAATATCCTTTACCTTCTCCACAGGTATTTCCAAAATATCGGCGATTTGGGGGATGGTGAAGTGTTTTTTTTGTAAAAAGTTAAATTTTATTAATATCTTTTTAAATTTTGAACTTAAACACATGGTTAAACGTTATTATTTACGTACTTAATAAGTAACTTTGAATTATGAAAGTAATAAATTATACAGATCTTAGATCGAATTTGAAGTATTGGTTAAATTCTGTCATTGATGATGTTGAAGAGATAATTATTAAAAGAAAAAATCAAAAAGATTTAGTGCTTATATCCTTGGAGGAATATAATTCTTTGGTAGAAACTAACTATTTGTTATCAGGGAAAAACAGGGATGTATTATTGGAATCTATTGCTGAAGTGAAAGAGGGTAAAAAGAAATATAAAGATATTATTGAAGAATGAAGATAGCATGGTCATCAACAGCATGGAATGATTATCTCTATTGGCAAAAAACTGATAGAAAAAAACTAAAACGGATAAATCTTCTTATCAAGGAAACAATCAGGAATCCATTTGAAGGAATGGGAAATCCCGAACCTTTAAAGCATGAATTGCAGGGGTTTTGGTCAAGAAGAATTGATAAAGAACATCGTTTGGTGTATTTATATACGGAAGGAGAGTTGCTGATTGTTGCTTGTCGCTATCACTATTGTTAAGAATAATACCAGATTAAATGCAAACACTTTCACCCAATCACTTCAACCAATTTCCTTTTTTTTCTTCAATCTCATAAAATAAATTATCGTTTTTTTTCCTTTAACCCTATAAATATTAAATAAAATGATATGAGAATCATATTAAAAATATATTTTTGCAAAAATTTTGAATAAATGAATTTTATAGAAGAATTACGCTGGAGAGGGATGTTGTATGATATGACTCCCGGAACTGAAGAATTGCTTGGCAATAATAAGGTTATCGGGTACATAGGATTTGATCCTACTGCACCGTCATTGACTATAGGCAATTTGGTACAGATTATGATATTGAAAATATTTCAAAATCATGGACATACACCGATAGTTTTAATGGGTGGAGCTACAGGCAGGATAGGAGATCCTTCAGGAAAAGACAAGGAACGTAAATTGAAAACCGAAGAAGAATTGGATAATAATCTTAAACATCAGATGCAACAGATGAAACGACTGT